>NZ_JAUBOJ010000006.1:0-39820 GCF_036700185.1 Microcoleus sp. BM001215392
CCCCCTTAGCATGGGGGGGCTAGGGGGGGTCGAAAAGTGTTGCACAATTTTAGATAATTGGTATTAAAACTTGCTGTTTATGGCGATCCTCTTCGTTGGCTTCGCTAACGCAAATTCTGTCTCCATGCCTTTGCTGCTGCTAGCGGATGAGGATTTTTGACAGATTCTGTCAACAGCTCGATATCAAGTTCCGGTAGCAATTCGCTGTTTGCGATTAATTCATAACCGCAGTTTGATACAAACTCAACCGGAATCTCTTCTCGCAAATGGTAGATCGAAAATCTCTCATTTCGCCAGAACCAAACCTCTGGCACATTCAACCTTCTATAGAGTTCTAGTTTATTGATGCTGCCACTGGTAACAATCACTTCAATTACCAAGTCGGAAAATTCTTTATCTGTGCCAATACAGTAAGCTTCATCCGGTTCCGTACCGCCACTTTTTTCCTCTTGTCGCAGAGTTGTAGACCCAAAAGGGAAATACTCGATATCAGCTTCTACAAAATAAATTTCCAGCAGATTTCCAATGCGAGTTTTACCATTTTCATGGCGGCGAGAAGGTGACATAATTTCTAAAACTCCATCTAAATAAGTAACTCGATATCCCGCAGCATCTCCAATCCGATTTAGCAGTGTCTCGTATTCTTCCCAGTTCACCGTATCGGTGATGTAGCGCTCTTCGGGATCTTGGCGTTGGAGTGCTTGTTCTTTAAGTAATGTATCTAGCTCGATTGTCAGCATTAGTATTACCTCCTTACAAGTTGTTCTAATTTTAGCAGACGGCGGTTGAAACCGCGTCTACACAAACGATGTCTGCCTTCGCAGACTGAAGAGAATAACCCACGTTTAATCCCCTTTTATTCAACCTGCGGAGGCAGGTTTTGTTTTTATAGACGCGGTTTCAACCGCCGTATTACCTTATTCCCAATCAAATCTCCGCCCCAAATACTCTTCTAATTCCTGATTGTAAGGTTTAAAATAATCGCTCAACAGTTCGCGAACTGACTCATTTACCAGCGGATAAGAACCAGGATTAGCATTTTGGTATTCAGACAATTGATATTCTGGCAACTCTAAAAAGGCTAAAACATGATTGACAGTTGTCGCCGCACCTGCATACAAATCTTCGCTTTGCAAAACTAACAACTGTTCTCGGGGAAAGAAAGCCAGCCAATTTTTAATAAATTCTATATACCTACCGCGAGCTAAATAATTGCCCGGTTCTGGGCCGATGATGTATTCTGGATTTTGATTCAACCGTTCGATTTCGTCGCTAATTGCCCGATCGAGCGATCGCGATTCCCAATTTAAGCCCTTTAAGCGGTAAAAATGAGAAATCGCGCGATCGACAGGATTTCGCAACAGCACAATCAGCTTCGCCTCTGGACACGCGCTGTAAAGACGTTCCGGCGCTTCCCGAAAGTCAAAATAACTCGGACTTGCCTCACCCGTTACAAATTCCCCTCCCTGCGGCATTGGGGGAAAATGAGCCAAATACCAATCAATCCCTCTCTGAAAGTGCCACGAGAAAAAATCCATCTCCTTTTTAATCGGAGTCAAAATTTGCGGGTGTTCAGCTAAATAAGTGTACAGAGAAGTCGTGCCGCACCGCTGAGAACCAATAATTATAAATTTAGGAAATCTTACTGTATTTTGTGGAACAGGCATCGAGCCCGTATCTATATTTTGTAGCACAGGCGCGGAGCCTATTGTCTTGCTAATAATAGACCCAAAAGCTTGCTTATAACTTACAGTTTGATAACAAAAAATTGCATCACCAATATTACCTTGTCTAGTCAAAACTTCCCCCAAATTTAGATAAGGCCAAAAAGCCTCAGGTTGAGCATCAACAACTGCACGGCACAAATTCTCAACTTCATCCAGCTTGTTTTGCTCAATCAAAACTTCCCATAAATTGTAATAAAACCACCAAGGAAGATCGGGATTTATTGCTATTGCTTGCAAAAAAGCCGCCGCCGCTTCCTCCCCATATTTTTGCTGGCTCAAAACCGCACCTAAATTGTAATAAGACCAGCAATCATCCGGTTTTTGGGTTACTTTGGCGCGGGCTGAGGCTAAAGCGCGATCGTCTTCGACGGCTTGGCGATCGCACTTTTGCTGCTCCTGCAACAACAGATCCAATTCCGCCGAAGCTCCTGCACAATTTTGTAAAAATGTCAATAGTATTTTGTAAAGAATAATTGCGCTTTTTGGGCGATCGTACTTTGCTAAATTCCTTCCTAAATTCACATAAAATCCCTGATTTTCCGATGTAATTTGCAACTGATACTGTTGTAATACCAACTTTAAATCAGACTTTGTTTTTCCCAGAACGTATCCCAACTTCTCGTAAATTCCCGGCAAATTTCCGTCTATTTCAACAGCTTGTAAATATGCAACAATAGCTTCATCCCAAGATTTGAGTTGAGTTAAAGCGTCGCCCAAATTACAAAAAGACCAAGCAAAATCCCAGTTGAGCGCAATTTCTGAGCGGTAAGCAGCAGCAGCCTGTTCCCACTGTCGAAGTTTCAATAAAGCATCGCCCAAATTGTGATAAGACCACGAAAAATCTGGATTTAACTCAACAGCTTTTCTGTAAGCAGCGACAGCATCCTCCCAGCGCTCTAGTTTCTGCAAAACATCGCCCAAACTGTGATAATACCAGGAAAAATTAGGATTTAATTCAATTGCTTTCTTGTAAGCAACTATCGCATCATCAAACTGACCGATTGATTGCAAAGAGTTTCCTAACTTGTGGTAATCATCGTTATCCATGAAAAATCCCTGCCAGATTGATTAACTTCTCCAGCGAGTTCACATCCACCCGCATATCTTTATGTCCAGGATATTTCTGAGTTGGGTCATCAAACAATTCAGCAATTAAATAGTAATGTTCCAACTCACACAAATTGCTAATAGTCCAAAAGCAAATTGGCACATAAATCGGTGAAAAAATCTCAATTACTTTAGTTCCGGGACTGCAAAAAACTAGATTTGTCAATCCGGCGCCGTGGGGTGCGACAACTACTTTAGCCGCAGCCAAACACCGCGCTTGTTCCGCTACCGACATCGTTTCTAGCTTGACTTTACGAAACCCAAACTTTTCTAAACAGCCGACAACATTTTCCTCGTTGACAATTCGCCGATACGATGCTTTTTCTCGACTGATATAAATTCGTTCTGAATAATCTGTGTTTGGCGACGGCTGTTCGTATAAAAACATTCGTTTCAAATATTCGCACTTCCATTTAGAAGTTCCCGCAGCACCGTCGCAAATTGAAGGAACTATTAATTTATCCGCTGTCAAGTGCGGCAGGTAGCGACTTTCTAAAATTTTATCTTGGGGAATTCCTAAAGTATTTAAAGTTTCTTTTTCATAAGCATAATCCCAAGCATTGACAACAAACTTATCAATACTGTCCATCAATCCGCTGCGCTGCAAAAGCTCGAAACGCGTAATCACATCAAACATCCAATGAAAATAAGCTGCGCCTCCCCAGCGAGCAGATAAAAAAGCTACATTTCCCTCGACGTGTTCGGCGGGAGACAATTTGTCGGAAGTTATTACTAATTCTGGACAACCAGTTGAAATATCGGTAACAAGTTTATTGTCTGAAGTCATCACGGCGGTAGTAGCAATATCTGCCCAAGCTCGTCCGTTTGGTATGGTTGCAACCAAAGATTTTTTGATATAAAATATTTTATCTTCCCAACATCTACAGTTCGTATCGATTGTTTGGGAATCTGATAGATTGATTTGACTTGCAGGATAGATGTCAATGCTAGTAATGCTTGGTTCTGAATCTGCTGCAACTACCAAATTGTCAGTAAACCCACAGTATTTTTGGAGAAAACTTAAGGGCAACATTTTATAGCCAAATTTTATAACATCGGCTTCATCTACTTGTCCTTTTTGTTCCAAAGCATAGGCTATATGATAGTAAACTCCAAATAAATCTGGTTTAATTTGCAGTGTTTGAACCAAATTAGATATTGCCAGATCCCACTGCTGTTGTGCAATGAAAGTTAAACCCAATCCTTCGTAACACCAACAGGATTTGGGAGCGAGATTGATGCCTTGTTCGTAAATTGCGATCGCCCTTTGCAATTCTCCTTGCTCCCGCAGCGCATCGCCCAGCTTCTTGTACAGCCAACTGTGCTCGGGTTCTAGCTCAACAGCACGACCAAAAGCAACTGCGGCTTCAGCCCAATTTTCTAGTGATTCTAGAACTTCCCCTAAACTATTGTACAGCCAACAATCATCGGGATTTAATTCAATAGCTTTGCGGTAAGCCGCCCCCGCCTCTTCCCAATTTTTTAATGCAATCAAAGCCTTACCCAATCTCTCGTAAGACCAACAAAAATCTGGATTTAGTTCAATTAACTTGCGGTAAGCAACAGCAGCTTCCTTCCACTCAGAAAGCTCCATCAACACATCGCCTAAATTGTTGTAAGTCCAACAAAAATCGGGATTTAACTCAATAGCTTTGCGGTAAGCAGCAGCAGCTTCGCCGTATTCCTCGATCGCCTGCCAAGTTTCCCCCAAAAAGTGGTAAGACCAGCTAAAATTAGGGTTGAGTGCGATCGCCATTTGGTAAGCGACCCCAGCTTTATCAAACAATTCTTGCTTTTGCAGAATTTTACCCAACTTGTGGTAAGTTAAGTAATTACCCGACTTAATTTTAATAGCTGTTTCGTAGCGTTCGATCGCCACCTCTGCATAACCAGTATCTGCCGCAATATCACCCAGCTTTTCCCAACCCAGAGATAACAAAGTTTGCTCCTCGCCCAAACTTTGATTGGCGATTTTTTTGACCATCAGTTGATAGCCCTTGTGAACGACTTCTAACTGACTCGCAAACATCTCCAGAAAAACATCAATTCCGATTTTAGTATCTTGCTCCGGGCTGTCAGGAAATGTAAACTCGTAATCGTCAAAAATCATCAGCCCCCCAACTTTCACTAACCTCCACGACAAAATTGCATCTTGCAGGGCGCTGGTGGGTTTGTGACAGCCGTCAACGTAAGCAATATCGTAAAAATCCGAATCCAAGTTTACTAACAAATCTTGAGAGTAACCTTCCAGTTCAATTACCTTCTGGGGGACTTTGGTTTGAGCAATATTTCCCTTAAAAGTTTCTTGGAAATACAAATCGATGCAAGTAATTTTTGCAGTAGGATGAGTTAAAATATTATCCAGCAGCCAGCAAGCCGACATTCCTTGAAAACTGCCAATTTCCACAACTTTAAAATCGGGAATTCCTGCCAGCTCCTGTAAATGACGTTGCCAAATAGGGATATTGTGGGTAAACCAATCTTGGGTGAATTGATAGTTTTTCGCCGCACATTCAGGCCAATGTCTCAACGCGCTAGCCTTTTGATGACAAACGATCGCTTCTTCCAATTCTCCTAATTGCGGTAAAATATTACCTAAATCGTTGTAAGCCTTAGAATTGCTCGGATCTCTTTCAATTTGGCGGCGGTAAATCGCTATTTGTACGTATAATTCTTGTTGTTCCGTGCGAACTTCCTGGAGTTTGGCGACAACTTCGGCAGCCAGGGGGTCGATCTGCACTGCCATGCTATAAAATACGATCGCACCTTCGAGCTGCTTCTGTTTGGCTAACCTGTGGCCTAAATTTATAAAAAAGTCCGCTCCATCTAACTCTATTCCCAGTAATTTGTGGTAAATTTTGGGGCTGGGGAGCAGCTCAATAGCTTGACAGTAAGTTGCGATTGTGCTCTCTAAACCCGATTCGCTGCGCTTGCGCAAAACATATCCTACTCTCTGATTAATTCCCCTCAAGTTGGGTTCAAGTTGAATCGCCCGCAGGAAAGCAGCAACAGCTTGATCCCAAGAGCTTTCGCAAGTTAAGGCAATTCCCAAATTGCAATAAAACCAGGGAATATTTGAATTTAGTGCGATCGCCTTGCGGTAGCAAATCACTGCTTCTTTCCACAGCTTTTTGTGGGCTAAAGCTTCTCCTAAATAATTGTGCGCCCAATAGGAATTATGATTAATTTGCAGAGTCTGGCGGTAACATTCAATTGCTGCATCAAAGTCGCGCTGCTGCACAAAAACGTTGCCCAAACCAAGGTGAGCGCGGGCGTAATTAGGATTGAGTTCGAGGCTGGTGCGGTAACAAGCAATCGCGCGATCGCATTCTCCTCGCTCCGCCCAAGTTTTACCCAAACTGTGGTAAGATTCAAAAGAATCGGGATTGATGGCAATGGCTTGGCGGTAATTGGCGATCGCCTCGTCCCACCGCTTCTGACCGATGAGCATTTCCCCCAAATTGTGATAAGCTGTTGCCAGATTGGGATTTAATTCAATTGCCCGCGAATAACACTCGCTCGCGCGATCGAAATCTCCCAATTCAACAAAACTATTTCCCAGAGTCACGTACTCGTCAGCAGTTCCCCAATTCGGCTCGATTTTAAAAGCTTCATACCAACACTTTGCCGCTTCTTCTCGGTTTTCTAACTGAGTCCAAACTCTCGCCAACAGTCGGTAAGCAGCCGCAAAATTTGGAGCTAGGGCGATCGCTTTTTCACAATTTGCGATCGCCTTCAACCACTGTTTCCCTTGATAATATAAACTGCCTAAATTAGCGTAAACTTCCGGCAAATTAGGATTGCGATCCAGTGCCGCTTCATACCACTGCTTAGCCTGCTCGATTTCACCTCGAACCTGCATCACTTTTCCCAACGTTTGGCAAGCTACGGCCAAATTCGGCTCCATTTTCAACGCTGACTCGCAAGCAGCAACCGCCTCATTTAACCTGCCTTCGGCTAAATAAAGTTCTGCTTGCCGACTCAAATCAACCGCTGCCTTTTCCATCTTCTCAATCGAGGGCATAATTAAACTTGCTCCAGACACCAACTAACCCAAACCAACCACCTCAACCATTTTTTTGAGCGAACTTATGTTCACCAAAATATCCTCAGTCAGCGAATTTTGATACATTAACTGTCTAATAGGATAGCATTCAAAAGCCTCACCCGCTAAAAAGTAATGTTCCAACTTCAGATATTGACTGATTCCCCAGTAATAATGACCGATATAATGAGGTGATACCAACTCAATTACTTTAGTTCCCTGTCGAGAAAAAAGCGTATTTGTCAAGCCGCTGCCGTGGGCGGCGACTATCACCTCAGCATGGTAAAAATGAGCAATTTGCTCTGCCAAAGACATCGACTCAGGCAATATAGAAACAAAGCCAGATTGCTGTAAAACCTCAACCACATCTTCCTCGTTCAAAACTCTGCGATATCTCGCTTTGCTGCGGCTGATGTAAATGCGTTTTGGATAGCTCGAACCAGGTATAATTAGCTTGAGAAACTCCCGCCTCAAAAAATCGATCGCCCATCCGGACGGCCAGCCCAAATATCCCGCAAAAGCAGGTACAATTAACTCGGTTGCTTGAATGTGAGGAAGGCGATCGCTCTCCAAAACCTTTTCCTCTGGAATACCGAGAATCCTGAGACTTTCCCGCTGGAATTCGTGGTGGCAACTGTTAACCACAAACCAATCAATTTCCGCAAAATCCCTACCGCTTTGTCGCAGCAATTCAATCCTCGGCAAAACGTCTACCATCCAGTGAAAATAGACATTTCCCGACAAACCAGAAAGCACTGCCACGCTGCCATCAATCTGCTTTAGAGGTGGAAACGATTCTAAATTAAAAACGCTGTGTTTTCTCAGATCGTGCTTTTCACATCCCGGTAACAAACCAGGATAATCTCTCGACACATCAGCCAACAAATAGTTATCAGGAGTAATGACAGCAATCGCATTACAAATCAGCCAATAATTTTGCTGCGGCACAATCCAAACTCGCCCGTTGGGAATTGTCGCCACAAAACTCTTGGGCTCCTCTACAGGTATTGGTTGCGAGTTAGACAAACGGCAAACTCCCCAACCCAAATGCACCGGATCGAACCACTTAGAAATTCGGTGCAGACACAGCCCGCAAGTTAAACCGCCGCATTCAGAATTTTCTAACTGCGAGTTACTTAGCAAAAACTTGGAATGCGAAGTATTTTCGGCACTGGCTTTTACAGGATATTGCCAAACTATTTCAACATAATTTTTGGCATCCAACTGAGCATTAACCAACCAATCCCAACTCGATAAATAAATACCGCTAGGAGGTTTGATAGAATTGCTATCTGATAAACTAAAAGTAGATTTTTCCCACTGTTTAGGTTCTCCATAGCCGTGGAATTGCAACTCTAAAACCTGTTGATAATAATCGATCGCCCTTTGCCAATTTCCCTGTTTTTCCAGCAGTTTCGCCAACTCAAAATTAACCTGGGGTAAAGCAGGTTGAACTGTCAAAGCCATACGGTAAACTGCCACAGCCGCATTCAACCTTTTTTGCTTTACCAAACAATTGCCCAGCCGCCAGTAAAGCTCGGTATTTTTGGGCTGAATTTGCAAAGCTTTTTGGTAATAAGCCACCGCTGATTCATATCCGCCGTACTCTGTTAAAGTATTCCCCAGATGCAGGTAAGTTTCTGCTAAATAATCGCAGATTTCAGCAATTGGGAATTGGGCATCGGGCATCGCGCATCGGACATCGGGCATTGGGAGTTGTTTCAATACTTCCCTCTTCATTCCATCCGTGACATCCGTTACATCCCGCACATTGGTCGTTGCCGAACTTCCCATCAATGCTGTGAGAAATCGATCGCACGCCGCGATCGCCCTTGACAACTCATCATCATCAACCGCACCAACTCTGCGCCTTTCTCCCCAACGGCAGTAAGCCTCAACAAAATCGGGCTTGAGAGCTATTGCCCGCTCAAAATAAGCCATGGCTTCAGCAATTTTTCCCAAAACCATCAAAGAAAATCCGGCGTCCGTACAGCCCGAAATATGGTCGGGATTGAGTTCGATCGCCCGATCGAAACAAGCAACCGCCGCCGAATGTTGGCCCTGGATTTGCCAAGCTTTGCCCAAATTGTAATGAGCCAAAACCATCTCCGGTTCCAACTCGATCGCCCGACGGTAAGATGCGATCGCTTTTTCGGGACTTTTCTCCAGCAATACCTGCCCTAAATTATTGTGCAGCGTCGCCCAATCCGGATCGATCTCGATCGCAGCCTGGTAAACTTCGATCGCCGACTCAGGGCGATCGAGAGCCAGCAAAATCGCGCCCCAATTGCTGTAAGCTTCCACGTAATCGGGTTTTTGGGCGATCGCCTGACGGTAGGTCTCAATTGCCGCTTCTAGCTGATTATTTTCCTCTAAAACCACGGCCAGATTGTAAAAAGCCAGCAGATAATCAGGTTTTTGGGCGATCGCCTTTCGGTAACATTCGATCGCCCCTAACAAGTTACCCTGCTTGTGAAAAACATTTCCCAAGTTATAATGAACTTCCGGCCAATCTGGTTTGAAACCCAGAGCTTGCCCGTAGTGAAAGGCCGCCTCATCCAGCCAGCAATACTCGCTGTACAGTTGACCCAAAAAAGCGTGAGCCCAGAAAAAATTCGGCGAAATCTCCAAAGCTTTGACAAAAGCGTCTCTTGCCGCCGTCGGGTCACCGCTGGCTTCGAGGATTTCGCCTAAAGTTGTGTAAGCTCGGGGGGAAAATGGCTGCAATTCGATCGCCCTTTGACAACAATCGAGCGCCTCTGTTAGTTTCCCCCGCTTAAGATCGACTTGCGCTTGCCGGATGTATTCTTCAGTGGTCATTGCTTGCGGTACATTTGCGGTTGATTTACCGCTTCATGAAAACCTATAAATTCTAATTTTAAAACTTTCTGTGTATATTTTGCCGATCGGGCGATCGACTACTTGAGGCAATAACCAATATCAAACTCTAAAATTAGTCGCGTTTTGTTTTACTTCCTATATTCAAGCTTTCAACTTCGCTCTGCAACAGGCAGAACGAAGTTGAAAGCTGGCAAAACTCTCTGGGCTGCGGGAGAACAGCCCCGGATCAGATCCGGTGTCCTCCCGCCCCAGCCAGTTTTGTTTAGAACAACTCGAAGTTGTTTCTGGTGCCGGTGTTAACCGCTGCCAGGTTAAGTCCTGGTTGCAGTTGAGCGATCGTTTGCACGCCGCTGCCGCCGTTGTAGAACAACAAACCGCTTTGCGGGTCGTATACTACCTTGTTCGCAGTGTTTGCTGTGGAGCTGTTGGCGTTGAAACCGGAAACCACAACAAAGTCCGTAGCATCGAAGGTGCCGCCCAGGCCAGGGAAAGCACTCGCCTTGAGACGGATCTTATCTTCAGCAGGGTTAAAGTCGGTAATGGTGTCTAGACCGTTACCGTCAACGCCAGCAGGAGACGCGAAATAGAATGTGTCGCTGCCTGCACCGCCGGTCAGGAAATCAGCGCCTCTGTCGCCAGAGATAAAGTCATCGCCAGCGCCACCGTCAACAGTGTCATTATCTCTGCCGCCGTAGAGGCTGTCGTTGCCGTCGCCACCGCTAACCAAATCGTTGCCTTTGCCGCCCAACCCTGTATCGTTGCCAGCACTGCCGAAGATTCTGTCGTCGCCGTTGTCGCCGGAGATAAAGTCATTGCCCGAATTACCGTCGAGCAGATCAGCACCTTTACCGCCAAAGATTCTGTCGTCACCAGTGCCGCCATCGACCACATCGTTGCCACTGCCTGCAAAGACATCATCGTTGCCAGCGCCGGCGCCTACAGTGTCATTGCCGCCGCCGGAAATAACTAGGTCATCGCCACCGCGAGCTGAGATGGCATCATTGCCCCCAAAAGTCAGGATGATATCAGCTTGTTCGGTGCCGATGAGCCTGTTATCGCCTTGAGTACCGATCACGTCAAGACCCCTGGTAGGGTTGACAACTGATGATACTGGGGTTGTTGGATTAGTTACCTGTGTCATTTACACTCCTCCTAAAAGATCGATCATTTTTCTACAATACACTTTTCCCTCCAAAGGGATTCAATAAATCGAACCGGACATCGGTTGAGACCCTAATTGACCCGGCTGCTATAAGCTGTCATGTAATTTAATTTGTCAGCGGGGAGCCCGGGAGTGCGAGTTGAATCCTGTATTCGTCGAGCAGCAAATATCGGTTGTTTTCTGCTTGGGACTCTCGACTCCACAATTCCCTCCTCTAAGACGAAAATATTCCAGTTAAACGTTTGTGAGTTTACCATAACGAGCTTGGATGCGGCTAGTCATTTTTGTAACAGTAGCCGGCAAATAACATACAGATACCATTTTTCAGGGGAGTATGCTCTCAAGATTGAGAAGTTGTACCGCAGTGGTTGGTAACTGTCGATCGCCTCGTAATTCGATCGCCCGCAGTGGCGCTGTAACTGAGTTAGCGATGTTTCATCAGCAGACTCTCGTTCACCTGACTTTTGAATTCTCTCAATAGTTCCCCAGCAATTAAAAATTTTTATCTGGATTTCTAGATCGCCGGCGCACTCGTGCTGGCTGCTGTCGATCGCGCCTTGACCGACAATCCGATTTAAAGCTTTGTTTTTCGACTTTTTAGTCGATCGCGCCGCTCGATATCGCCCACACATTCCCCGATGCACTCTTGAGGCCGCTGCCTTGCTTTTTCTACCGATATCCGTCGCTTTCTTGTACGGCTTTTGGCGAACAAATCCGGTTTTTCAAGCAAAATAGGTGATTTCAGAATTCAACCGCCGCACAATTCCCAACCGCCCATCAATCAAGCCCCATGTCAAATAAAATCGTATTAGTTGTCTGTTGGTTCGGGACACAGCAGACTTGAATTGTAAAAATAGTTACCGCAGGCGAGACGCTTGCTGTGAAAATTATTCTGTGTGGGGTATTCCTTGTAGCCTGCTATAAAAATTTGATTAAAATGACTTTTGCATTGCAATTCAAGTCTAGTGTCAAACACAGAAATCAGCGAACACTACCTTAGCCAGAGCATCCCGAGAGCATCCCCGGCTTGGTCAACAGCATTTTTTTGTGAGAGTGTTAACGCGCCATATCGCGGCCAAGTCTATACTTGCACTTTCAAATTGGGCGTTTTTGATGGTTCCCAATCCCAATATTTTTTTCTATAGTTTGATTGTAAAAAAGCACATAATAAAATTCAATTATTAATTTTTTTAATTGCTAATTGTTAACCCGCAGCGGCTCGTTAACAATTAGCAATTTTTCCGAAACTTGGTGCAGCATTCATAGACAAGCTATACTATTTACTCGATCGGTGTGCTTCGACTTGCGCTGTCAACCCGCTGGCATTGTTCTGATGGTCGTAGCTGTAGATGTGAGCGTCGCTCTGAAAAATGTAATTGATAGAAGTAGCTCCATAGTAGCTCAGCGCTAGGAGCGAGACTAAATTAAGAATTCGATAAATTGGCTTCTCAGACATTTCGTTCATTTTCACTCCTACTTTTTGTGCAATTAGCAAAGTTGGATACAGTGACGGCACTTGTTTTGAGAAGTTCCCCAAAAGCAGCACCCGATAAAAAATCCGATCTTTCGCCTTATCAACTCCAGAGACTCCCTCGCATCCAGCAAGACTTGCTGGAAATTTCCAAGATTTTTTGTAGCTATCTAATCTTGCAGCCTCTGCCTTTAATTGTCTATCTAACTGCGGTAAGAGTTAGCCATTTTGAGCTTTATCGAACTCTACAATTTATGGATGTATCGCTGCTACAACTCGGTGTCAACTAACCCCAAAACCTTGTAGCCCAAAGAGCATAGCTATTTTTATGGCGTGGGTTGCAGGTAGTAAAATTCAATTGCTGATGCTCGCGGTTTAGGAATTAATAAAGTTTATTAAGTTACTGGACTCAACACTAAAATAAGTCTGAAGTTATACTTTCGCCAGCTACAAATTGTGTTATCTTACAGATTGAGATTGAAATTGGTGCAGGCAGCCGAAAATTTTTGATTTAACAATTGTTGCGGTCGCTGTCCGACCCTCTGGGTTTGAGACTTTTGACCCGATTCAGAAACAGATACAATGCCGCCTGGAGCCATGGTGGAGAAATGCAACATTTTAGCCTCCTGTTCAATCTCTTAGATTCTGCTGTGAAGTAAATATCAAATATTAAATCTCAAATTTAAAATCTTAAATCGAGTGACTCGGCGGCCGCGTGAAAATACCCGGTTACAGGATAAAACCAGGCGTAAAAAAGCAGAAGGCAGAATTTGAGAGCAGTAATAAAAGTCTTGTTGGGAGATTTTAGCTCTTTATGTAACTCTACCTTCTGGCTGGTATCTTTTACCAGAAAATTACCAAATGATTTATTTGCGATCGGGAGCGAGGCTGAAGGGAAAATCGACCGACAGCTTAGTGACAGGGTTTGAGTCAGTCATTTCGCAAATCATTACAATTTTTGCTCGTATTTAGCTGTTTGTACAACCGACTTCTTGTTGGTCAGTTGTAAAAGGGATAAGGGCAGCACAACAGGCCAAACTAGAGGGCCGATTATTAAGGCTAGCCAAGAGATTAAGTCTTTTTTCGAGGTCGCTGTATCGTTCCAAAAACTTTTGAACCACACAAAGAAAACGATTAAAGCAATCGAAAAGTAGCCAATAATTATCATTTTTTTACCTGCCTGTAGATTGGATAAGGAGTATCTCCGGTTTGGCAAAAAGGATTTTTATTACAATACAAGCGTTCGCGATCGCGTGATATACGAAGCACGGGAACTCTTGAAGTGCTCGCACTAGAAATCCAAAACCCAGATGCACCCGGTGGGATAAAAGTATTTATGATTATTGTATCTCAGGGTGCTGCTGGTCGATCGCAACTTTCCCCCCTCGTCGGCGGCCAGTGTCGATCGCCCCAAGTTTGACAAGTCTCGGAGTCTGTGAGTCTCCGATGTTGAGTCACCCACTCACCGACGGCTTCGCAGCACCGCGCCTCCCTCCAAAGTCTTGGAATCGTGACTTTTGCAAGTTTTGTCCAACTTTGAGCCCACAGCCGCCACCGCAGCTAAGGCGATCGAGGTCTCTCATTCTATACGATCGCACTCACCTATACTTGGTGACCTGGATCACAAGCAGACCCAAGAAAGATCACAGAGCTTAGCGCACGCCAATCACCCCACTCTGTTGTCAAATCCTCGATATTAGAACAGTCGAGTTCAACGAGATTTCATGCAAACTCTGACTTTAAAATCCGATCGCGCGATCGCCGAACTGTTTTATCAAGTCACCCATTCAGGCAATTTGACTCGCACTCAAAGCCAAGGACTGCGCGCACTCTGCGAAAGCGCTCTGGGCGAAGACGACCGAGATGCAGTCAACCGCCTGCTTCACGCCATCCGGCGCGGATGGGTCAGGATTTCCGATTAATTTCCCCACACAGGAACTGGCTCTGAGTATTTCTACTTTCTTTCTAGTCAAGCTGTACCAGCAATCAGACTTCAGTGGTCGCTCCATTCACCATTTCCCCAAAAAAATCTGTGCTGCGATCGAACCCGGTTTCTAGAAGAAGCCGGGATTTTTGATCGGAATCCGCGAGCAGTCATTAAGTAGATCCACCGATCAAACCCAACATCAATATACACGGCAAATACAACTTAAAGTCGGTCTACGAACACCGTAAAAGTTTTATATTTAATTAAGTAAATGGCTGATTCAGTTAGGAGACAGTATTTAATTTGTAATAAATCAATAAATATTATTTTTGCTCTATTTTCCTTAACAAAAACTACAGATATCCAGTTAACAAAATCAAGGAATCCTGACTAATTTCTGTCGCGAGTTGCTCTCTCGATCGAGGGAACATCCGATCCCCAACTTCCGCTGACACAAATCACTAATTAAAACGGAATCGATCACATTAACTCGCGTACTAAATCACATAATGATTTGGAAAATCAGTCAATACTGTCAAAGGTGAGTTCAATAAAAAAATAATGATGACCCAAACGTTTTTACCTCAATTTACGATCGCAGAGCTAGTATTTCAGGTATATCATTCAGGCTTGCTGACCCCCACTCACCGACAACAGCTCAAGAGTGCGCTATTAAATGACTGTCTTACCGAAGAAGATCAAACCGCCATCAACCGCTTGCTCCACGCCGTTCGCCGAGGCTGGCTGAAAGTTGTAGATTAAATGCCAGGCCCCAAAATATTTGCCGCTTTTGATTCAATTCACTGTCAATCAATTTGAGATTTGAGATTTGAGATTTAGTCAACAGATGAATCTGGAGATTGAACTTGGATCTAAAATTTTTGACTCTCCACTATGCGACTGTCACAGGGCTGTATCCCTTCTTGAGCGGGGAACATCGACAGATAATTCGATTCCCTCAATAATAATCACGAATTAAGCTAAATGTAGGGTGCGCCACAAGCACCCTGCGGTTTTAAATTTTGTTTTGCGAGCTTGTTTAATCAGAAATTTTGCCATCTGGCATCATCGCTTCTCTCAGATTCGCCTCCTTCAAATTTGTCCCGCGCAAATTGGCTTGATGCAAGTTGGCTCCTCGCAGATTTGCTCCCTTGAGGGAAACTCCACTCAAATCCGCGAGATGGAGATTTGCACAGCTCAAGTTAGCTCCACTCAAATCAGCTCCCTTCAAATCGGCTTTTTCGAGATTTGCTTCCGTCAAATTAGCCCAACTCAGATTTGCTTGAGTGAGGTTAGCATGGCTGAGGTTAGCTTGTGTTAAATTGGCGTCGGTTAAATTTGCTTGAGTAAAGTTGATTTGGCAAAGTTTTACTTCTGTCAAGTTGGCACCTTGCAAGTTAGCGTTAACTGCATAAACTTCGATTAAAATTGCCCGCAGAAGGTTGGCGTCTCTCATGTCTGCACCCCTGAGACTCGCCCCGGTTAAATTTGCCCCGCCGAGCACCGCACTCCGCAATATGGCTCCGCTCAAGTTCGCTCCCAGAGCCTGGCATTCCCCAAAATTAGCGGACATCAGGTTAGCTTGGGAGAGGTTGGCTTGGCTGATATTTGCTTGATAAAGATTGGCTCTGTAGAGCGTGATGCCGATCGAATTTGCGCCTGTTAAATTAGCAGCAGTCAGGTCAATATCGCGTAAATTGATCCTTGACATATTGACAAAGGCGAGGTCTACTTTGTGAAAAAGCCGTTCCCCGGCTGCATACCGTGTCAGAAGTTCCTCTACATTCATGTCATTTCCCCCAAAATATTGAATAATATGTTTGATATTTCAATAATATTAGGCATGAGCGACCTTTACATTTCTTGGTCTGAGTACCATCGGAAAATTGAGGATTTGGCTGTAAAAATTCATGAATCTCAATGGAAATTCGATCGCATTGTCTGTCTGGCGAGGGGAGGGCTGCGGGTGGGCGATAGTCTGTCGCGGATTTTCGACAAACCTCTGGCGATTTTAGCGGCCTCGTCCTATGGTGGGGCCCAAGGAAAGGTTCGGCGGGCGATCGAGTTTGCGCCATCTTTGACAATGGTGGGAGATAATTTGGGCAGCCAGATTCTGCTAGTTGACGATTTGGTAGATTCGGGAATTAGTTTGGAGCAAGGTATTGTTTGGCTGCAAAACCGCTACGGCGAGGATATTCAGGAAATTCGGACTGCTGTGCTTTGGTACAAGGCTTGTTCTGTTGCAGTGCCCGATTATTATGTAGATTATTTGGCGGATAATCCTTGGATTCACCAACCTTTTGAAGTGTACGAAAAGATGAGTGCGGCTGATTTGGCGGCGAAAGCGGGGAGTTACTGAAATCCGCCCCTAGCCGTGTTTTGTTTGAAGTTGTTCTTTTACCCAAGCTCGAAATGCTCTGATTGTTGGGCTTCTTCCTTGGGTGTTGCTGCGATCGACAAATTGGGGAATTACATCAACAATGGGAAAGTCGGGGAAACTTGGGCTGCTATCAGACTCCATATATTTTCCGTCTTGAAGCAGATAGATTTTCAGGGTTCGCCCGTCATATCTCCAAAGTTCCGGCACTTTCAAAGCTTGATAGCTATTTAAACTGGTTGGTGAGGAGTTGTCAATCTCGATCGCCAAATCGGGAGGCGGATCTACTGTTAAATCTATTCTATCTTTACCTCTGATAGCAGCTTCATGCTGAATGTAGAAACAATCGTCTGGTTCTACACCGCTCTGCATTTCTTTGCTTTTGAAGGTAGTGGAACCTAAAACATCACAATCAATATTAAGTTCTTCCAAAAGCACGTTGACAAAGTATCCAATCAATGATTTAGCTTTTTCATGTTTTGGTAGTGGCATCCTAATTTCCAGTGTTTCTTGGTAATAAGTAAGTCGCAGTGCGTAACCTTCCCCTAGCTCGTCTAGGATAGCTTCGTACATTTCCCAGCTAACATTTTGTAACTTTATTTTATTGCCTGGTGGGACAATCAGTTGACTTAGTTCAAATACTGTTGGTTTGGTTTCTGTTTGCATCGGTTGCTTCCTGGAATGGGACTCATAGCTCTATTTTATCAAGGGATTCAAGAACAATAGAAGACGGCGGTTGAAACCGCGCCTACAAAAACGTAGGCGTTAGCCTTCCCGAAGGGTAGTCCGCCTCCGCGGACTGAAGAGAATAAATGAATAAAACAACGTAATTTTTACCATCTTATCTTCAACCCGCGGAGGCGCGTGAGTGTTTGTATAGAAGCGGTTTCAACCGCCGTCTACATCTAAGAATTAGCGAACCGAAAGCATCCGCGAGTCCAAAATCTCACTCATTATCAAAACTTCCTGCCGCGCCCACTTATCCGCCGCCAAAATATCATCCAAAGCAGGACTTTGACAGTTATCAGCTTGATGTTTGTCGCAGGCTTTTTCAATCAACTTCGGAATATCCAAAAATGTAATCTTTTCCTCCAAAAATAGCGCTACCGCCTGTTCGTTTGCCGCATTCAGCACCGCAGGCATGGAACCGCCGGCACGTCCCGCCGCATAAGCTAACTGCATACAAGGATACTTTTTGTGGTCTGGTTCTCGGAAAGTCAAATCGCCGGATTTTACCAAATCTAGCTGCGGCCAATCTGTATGAATCCGCTCCGGCCAAGACAAAGCATAAAGCAGCGGCAACCGCATATCCGGCCAGCCCAATTGTGCCAGAACCGATGTATCTTGCAGCTCAATTAACGAGTGAATTATGCTCTGGGGATGGATGACAATATCAATGTCGTCATAATCCATCCCGAACAAGTAATGAGCCTCAATTACTTCTAATCCTTTATTCATCAAAGTAGCAGAATCAATGGTGATTTTCTGCCCCATCGACCAATTCGGATGTTTCAAAGCATCGGCGACTGTTACTTGTGCTAATTTGTCGATCGGCAAATCTCGAAAAGAACCGCCCGAAGCAGTGAGAATAATTCGCCGCAACCCGCCTACCATCACACCTTGGAGGCACTGAAAAATTGCCGAATGTTCCGAATCAGCAGGCAATATTCTAACGCCGTGTTTTTCGATTAGGGGGTTGACAACGGGGCCGCCTGCGATTAATGTTTCTTTATTGGCTAAGGCGATATCTTTGCCTGCTTTAATAGCGGCAATTGTTGGCAGCAAACCAGCACAGCCAACTATGCCGGTGACGACGGCTTGAGCGTCGCCGTATTTGGCAACTTCGACAACGCCTGACTCGCCAGCAAGTAAAATAGGTTGAGGGTCGATATCTGCGATCGCCTCCTGCAATTCCTGTAATTTATCTTCGTCGCAAATCGCGACAATTTCCGGTTTAAACTGGCGAATTTGCTGTGCTAGCAAACTTACATTGCGTCCGGCGGTTAACCCGACAATCCGAAATCGATCGGGGTATTGAGCTACAATGTCCAGAGTCTGAGTGCCGATGGAGCCTGTGGAACCTAGAAGAGTTATTGCTTTCACAATTTTTTAATGTTTTGTGGATTATTCTAATATTACGATTAGTCGAACTCAAATTAGTAAAAGTTTGCCACAATAAATTCTCGCCAGCACCTCAGAGTACACAAGATTTCGCCAGCAGCGCGGAGTATTGACTAAATAATATTTATAACAGCCAGGTTTGATGCAAAACTCCTCTGAAAATCTTCTAATCTCCGGTGAGGAAAGCCGCAGCGCAGTTGCGGAAAAATTACCCGCAGCTAAAATATTTGGGCCACCGAGTGTAATTTGGATGGCTGGTGTGGCTGCTGCGATTTTCTTTTTGTGCAGCAGTTGGCGGCACGCTTTGTTTCAATCAACGGCTTGGGACTTAGGAATTTTTGACCAAGTTATCTATTTGATCGGTCTGGGAAAGTCGCCGATATCCTCATTTTTGGGCTTTCACATTATGGGCGATCATGCTAGTTGGATTTTCTATATCTTAGCACTATTTTACAAAATTTATCCCGATGTTCACTGGCTTTTGGCAGTGCAGGCTGTGGCTTTAGCTGCGGGTGCTTTGCCTGTTTGGAGTTTGGCTAATTTGGCAGGTTTGAATCAAAAACAATCGGTGACGATGGCAGCGGTTTACTTACTTTATCCGGTAGTTTTTAATATCAATTTGTTTGATTTTCACCCAGAAGTTATTGCTTTACCTGCTATTTTATGGGCGATTTTGGCGGCGCGTTTGAGTCACCCTTGGCGGTTTTGTGCGGCGGTGATTGTGATTTTGGGCTGCAAGGGTGTTTTGGCTTTGAATGTGGCTGCGATGGGTTTGTGGCTGCTACTATCTGATTCCGAAAGTTTGTCAGGGCGGGGAAAAAAGGTGAAAAGGGCGATCTCACTTTTTGCTATTATTTCCGGTACAGCCTGGTTTTTGATTGTTACCCAAGCAATTATTCCCGGTTTTCGGGGGACAGAATCAGGTAGCATCGGGCGCTACGCTTATCTGGGAAGTTCGGTATTAGAAATTGCCGCAAATTTGCTATTAAAACCAGGATTGGTTTTAGGAAAAATCTTGTCATTCGACACTTTTAAATATCTATTTTTATTAATTTTACCTGTGATTTGGGGGCTGTCACCTCGACATTTAACTCCTCTGATTGGTGCGCTGCCGACTTTGGTCTTGAATGTACTTTCACAAGAACCTTTTCAGCGCAGTTTAGCTTATCAGTATTCGCTCCCAGTAATCCCCTTTTTGTTGTTAGCAGTTATCTCGAAAGAAGCAGGTTCGGCAACGGATTTTGTACCGGATGTAACGGATTTAACGGATGTCACGGATAGAGGTAATCAGGAAAAAGGAGAAAAATTACCTATTACCAATTATCAATTACCAATTACCCATTCCAAATTACCCATTCCCAATTTAAATGCTCCAAAAACAGTTATTATTTGGTCGTTAATAGTGTTCTTGTTTTTGGGCGAGTCAAAGGATTTTTGGGTGTATCTCAATCGCGCCGATACTGTACAAGCCTCGCGGGAAGCAGTGAGTCAAATTCAGCCCCAAGCTAGCGTTTTAACCGACAACCGACTGGCCGCTCATTTGGCTCACAGGCCCACAATTAAGGCACTTTCGCAAATATCCTCCGAGGCGGATGCGGTGAATTTTGACTCTGTACTGTTGAATTTGCGCCATCCCTGGCCCGATACCCAGCAATTGGGCGATCGCACGGCAAATTACCTCAAAAAATCTCCCAACTTTAAATTACAATATCAAAAAGATGATATTTTGCTGTTTCAAAAAATTGATAAAAATCGATAAAAAGTTAAAATGATCGATTTAAAACAGAAAACAATTCACCCTGTAGCATGGATGATAGGTGCAGCAACGCTGATCATGTTTGCCGCCAGCAGCGCGAGACACGCATTGTTTCATTCAACTGCATACGACTTAGCCATTTTTGACCAAGCAATTTACTTAATATCTCAAAATCAAACGCCATTTTCCTCGTTAATGGCTATCAACATTTTAGGCGATCACGCGGCATTTATTTTCTATCCTCTGGCTTTACTTTACAAAATATATCCCGATGTACACTGGCTGTTATTCGTGCAAGCTTTCGCCCTAGCGTTAGGTGCTTGGCCTAGTTGGAGTTTAGCACGTCAAGCGGGATTAAACGAACCAAAGGCGATCGCAATTGCAGCAGTTTACCTGCTTTATCCCGCAGTATTTAACGTCAATCTTTTTGACTTCCACCCCGAAGTAATTGCCTTACCCGCAATCTTAGCAGCAATCTTAGCCGCGAGACTTGATAAAATATTGTGGTTTTGTGCCGCCGTTATATTAATTTTAAGCTGCAAAGCAGTCCTATCTTTGACAGTTGTGATGATGGGCGTTTGGCTATTATTCTTTGAGAAAACACGCAGGTGCGGAATCATCGCTATATTTCTCGGCGCGGCTTGGTTTTTGATCGCAACTCAAGCACTCATCCCCTATTTTAATCAAGGTAAACAACACGCAGGTGTCGGGCGATATCAATATTTAGGAAACTCGGTTTTTGAAATAGTGCTTAATTTAATTCTCAAACCGCATTTAGTAGCGGGGCGGCTGATTTCTGCCGATACTGTGGGATATTTGATTTTGTTATTTTTGCCTGCAATCTGGTGGGTTTCCCCGCGCCACCTGTCGCCGTTAATTGCTGCTTTACCCATGCTACTGATGAATATTCTTTCGGATATTGAAGCTCAGCGAGATTTGATTCACCAGTATTCTGTGCCGATATTTCCGTTTTTATTAACTGCTGTAATTTCTACACTCGCAGACAGACAGAAAAGAAACAGCAATTTCTGGAAAAATGCAGCTAATTATCTGTGGAATCGCCGTAACTCAATGCCCCGAATTTGGAATCGAGTATCAAAACGTATTTCTCTTAAATATGTTAAACATATCTGGACTCACCGCATTTGGATTAACCGCAGTTGGAGAGGTGGAAAATTGCTGTTTGCCCATTTCTCAAAATTGCTGATTTTGTGGTCGCTTTTTACTTTCTTGATTTTGGCAAAGTACGGCTATTTTTGGACAGTTTATTTAGAATCTCTCGATACTTGGCAAGCGACGCGACAGGCTATTCATAGAGTCAAAACTAAAGGAAATGTTTTAACAGATAATTCTATTGCACCTCATCTAGCTCACCGTTTAAAACTTAAATTGCTGCATCAAGTTGCTAACGGAGAAAGTTTGAATGAATTTGAGTATGTGTTGCTAAATCTCCGCCATCCTTGGCACGATACTGCTGATACTGCTGTCAGTGTCGCCGCTCAACTTAAACAATCTCCTGGGTTTAAAATCAGCTACCAGCAAGATGATGTTTTGTTGTTCCAGAAAATCACTAAATAATATTATTGGTAACAATTGTTGTTACAATATATGCTGGGATTTTTTGACAAGAGTTTTTGAACAGTGCTGGTGCGTCGCTACTCGAAAAGTCGATTTTTAGGCAGAGATTTATCGCAGTATACACACCCTACGGCTAATGTAGGATTTTTGATAATTGGTATGAGTAGTAACTAACAATGAATAAATCTAATTATTTAAAATATCTAAAACATCATCCCGTAATTTGGAAAATCGCCCTTGCTGTCCTAATATTTTTCCTGTGCAGCAGCGTACGCCACGCCCTGCTTCAATCTAACGCCTTTGAACTCGGAATTTACGATCAAGTAGCCTATCTCATCAGTCAAGGACAAACGCCGTTTTCCTCATTTCTCGAAATTCACCACCTGGGAAATCACGCCGCTGGGGTGATGTATCCGGTGGCTTTATTGTACAAAATATATCCCCAGGTTCATTGGCTGTTGTTAGTGCAAGCAGTTGCTCTAGCATCCGGTGCTTTGCCAGTTTGGAGTTTGGCGCTTCAAGCCGGATTAAATAATAGCATATCTCGGGCGATCGCCTGTATGTACCTCCTCTATCCATTAGTCTTCAATGTCAACCTCTTCGACTTCCACCCCGAAGTAATTGCTTTACCAGCATTGTTAGCCGCAATCCTAGCGGCGCGGCTGAATAAAATCCTGTGGTTTTGTGCTGCCATCATCTTAGTTTTGAGCTGCAAAGCCGTGCTATCTTTAACTGTGGCGGCGATGGGATTGTGGTTGTTGTGTTTTGACAAAAAACGCAATTTCGGGCTGATAGCTCTATTTCTCGGCGCGGGTTGGTTCCTGGTAGTTACTCAGGCTGTGATACCTTATTTCAATCAGGGAAGAGAACACGCGGGAATCGGGCGGTATGGATATTTAGGTCATTCTGTTTTAGAAATTGCTGTTAATTTAATCTTGAAACCAAATCTAATTTTAGGGCGTTTGTTTTCGGGTGACACTTTTGAATATTTAGCATTATTACTATTGCCTGTAATTTGGTGGATTTCGCCGCGGCATCTGACACCTTTAATTAGCGCGGTGCCGATGTTGGCAATGAATATTCTTTCCGATATTCCGGCTCAGCGAGATTTAATCCATCAATATTCTCTGCCGATACTCCCGTTTTTGTTGGTAGTCGTAATCTCCAGTTTGGCAGATAGGAATCAGCAAGGGAGAAAGACAATATTTGAAAAATTGCAAATTCCCGATAGTCAATTGCCAAAACTAATTGTAATTTGGTCGTTGATTGGATTTTTAGCTTTAGCGAAATACGGCTATTTTTGGACTATTTATTTAGATTCCTTCGACACTTTCCCAGCTACCAAAGAAGCGATCGCTCTCGTCAACACAAAAGGCAGTCTTTTAACAACTTCTCACATTGCTCCGCACTTAACGCACCGCCCTGTCGTACAATTAACTCAGGCTCACGCGCCTCCGGCAAATCTCGCAGAATTTGAGTATGTCTTGCTGAATTTGCGGTATCCTGGCTGGATGAGCGATCGAGCTTTTGTGCAAAACCTCATAACTAAACTCGCCAAAAATCCCCAATTTACACTCAAATATCAGCGGGATGATATTTATCTATTTACTCAAAAACCTAAAAAATAAATCATCATCTCTTCCTTGGCGGATAAAAGCGCCTAAGCGCTTCGCGCAGGCTGCGCCAACGCGGTTCGTAAAACAAACCTCATTCACAAATAAATTTGATTGGGACTTACCGCAGGGCGACTAAAGAAACCGGATTTTTTACCAAATTCTGTATTTGATACCAAAACCAAGCGTGCAAATCCACAGCATACTGCACCTACAGATAGCTAACAGTGCGCGGAGTCAATTCAAACACTCAGCCGGCTAACTCGGTGTCAGCCGGCCAAATCAGCCCCGAGGAAGCAGCTTTTTTGGTACGGGTGGGGTGCAGGGAAATTGCCATCAGATGCCAAAAATACGCACAACAGTGTGATATTCTATTTTATTTATATCCCCTTTGAGGAATGATTTTTCAGGGCTGGCGATCGCCAAAATCTTTGGCCGACTCCAAAAACCGGGTCAGCCGCGAGTTTCCTCAACCGTCGGGGATACGGAAAAATCACTAAAAAACCGACAACCTAAAACTCAAGTTTTGTCAAGGTTTTACTCTTGGTAAGTAAAGAGAAATATAGAAGTGTTTAAAATCACATTCTGGGGTACAATTGTCAAAAGCTCGTAGCATCCTCAACTCCGATCCTAAACTATGAACACAACAGAAAAATCTAAACTCTCCAACGAAAAAACTTTGGAGGCGATGAAGAATTTCTCCGAAACCTACGCCAAGCGCACCGGAACTTACTTTTGTTCCGAACCTTCAGTGACTGCTGTAGTTATAGAAGGACTAGCAAAGCACAAAGATGAACTAGGCGCTCCCTTATGCCCTTGTCGCCATTACGAAGATAAAGAAGCCGAAGTCAAAGCCGCCTACTGGAACTGTCCTTGCATTCCCATGCGCGAGCGGAAAGAATGTCACTGTATGTTATTTCTGACGCCAGATAACGATTTTGCTGGAACTAATCAGGAAATTGGCATGGATCAGATTCAAGCTGTCAGAGATACTATGTAATTTGTTAAGTAGGCGGTCTTCAGTTGACAGTTGACAGTTAATCTGGGACAGTTAAGAGCGACCTCTACCTGAAAGGAAGAGTATTGGAGTAATGAATAGTCTTCTTTTAATTTCTCCCGCTCGGGCTTTGGGCTTTAAACCAATTATTTGTGGTAAAATTGGTAGCTGTTGTGAAAAGAGGTATTAATTTTTCCTGTTTTTAAGACTTAGCTATTAACAAAAACGAGCGCCGCCTACTCAAACACGAATCCCAAATCAAAAAATCCTAATCTCCAATCGAATGACAGAGGAAATGCCGATCGAGTTTTGGCAAGGTATCGAACAGTTTAACAGCCAAGATTTTTACGCTTGTCACGATACTTTAGAGGCTTTGTGGATGGAAGCGGGCGAGCCGGAAAAAAAGTTTTATCAGGGAATATTGCAAATTTCTGTCGCGCTTTATCACTTAAGCAATCAAAACTGGCGCGGTGCCGTAATCTTGCTGGGAGAAGGTATAAATCGGCTCAGTTATTATCAGCCGAGTTATGCTGGAATTGCTGTTAAAGACTTGCTCGGACAAGCTGCTAAACTTTTGAGCGCTTTGCAACAAGCTGGGCCGGAATCAGTAATTAATTTTATACCGTTGTTCGCAGGTACAGATGTTGCAGGCTTGCAATTGCCATACATTTTGAAATTAGAACAGGTTTCAAGCTCGTAAAAATTACATCATAAAATTATTGCACGGGCTTTATATGATTATTTTTTGTCGTAAGCAATGCAATTTCTGGTTGAGTAAAAGTCGGGCTAGATAAAACTTCCGTCCGCACCCTCAAACAGGGCTAGACAAAACTTCCGTCCGCACGCTCAAACTGTAAATCGGCCAAACACCTCGTGAAAATGGCTGTTGTCTTGCTAGTATAAGTGGTTGACGCTCTCCGGCAGGTCGATCGACCTCACCGGACTTTTTCACGGCCGTTAAAATAAAATACCTAACCGATCGGGTGTGGTGGAGCTAATCTCCCTAGAGAAAAATCAGGGGTGAGATAATGCCCTTCAGCAATTTCAAAAATTTTGAGGCTTGCCAAGCTATGATGCCCTCCGCTAAACTACTCAACTCCCGCATATTCCAAGGATTATCGCTGCTTTTGCCGCTGACTCTGGCTGGCGCGATCGCCTCTCCTACCTACCCCCAGGCTGCCCCGCCCCGCACTCTTTCCGTGCGATCGGACGTTCAAGAAGCTGACTCGAAAACAGGCATCGTGACAGCCCGCGGCAACGTCCAAATCAACTATCCAGCCCGCCAAATACAAGCCACCGCAGCTCAAGCTCAATACTTCAGCCGCGAGCGCCGGATCATTCTCAGCGGCGACGTGTACGTCTTGCAGCAGGGCAACAGCCTGCGCGGCGAAACCATTACATACTTGATCGATGAAGGTCGGTTTATCGCCCTCCCAGACAATCCAGGACAGGTAGAATCGGTCTATCTGGTTGCCCCGGAACAAGATTCAGCAGCCCAAAACGCGATCGGGCCCAAACCAGCCCCAGTTAATCCAAATCCCGCTGTTAAACCGCCCGCCCGTCCTCGAACAGCTCCTAAGTAACACCCCCGGTAGCAGCAAAATTTCGCATCGGCAAAAAGATACTACTTGAGATAGATGCGAAATTTCGTCTTTTAAATAGTAAAAAGTTTGAAAAGGTAGAATGTAAACTTCAAACGCGATCGCACAAACCCGCAGTCTAAAATTTAGCTGGTAGAATTTGCCTCAGCGAGCATGAAAATTGTACTCGAAAATATTCACAAATCCTACGGAAAACGCAATGTAGTTAGTCGCGTCAACCTTTCAGTAGCCCAAGGAGAAATTGTAGGACTCCTCGGCCCCAACGGTGCAGGGAAAACCACAACATTTTACATAGCAACCGGATTAGAAAAACCCAATCAAGGGACTGTTTGGCTCAACGATTTAGACATCACTAAATTGCCGATGCACAAACGAGCAGAGCTGGGAATAGGCTATCTCGCTCAAGAAGCCAGCATTTTTCGCAACATGACGGTACGCGACAACATTTTGCTAGTGCTAGAACAAACTCAAGTGCCTTGTGGGGAATGGAAAGAGCGAGTCGATTTTCTGCTGCAAGAATTTCGGTTACAAAAAATCGCATCCAGTTTGGGAATTCAAATTTCCGGGGGAGAAAGACGGCGGACTGAACTGGCAAGAGCCTTAGCTGCTGGGCGAGACGGGCCGATGTTCCTATTTTTAGACGAACCGTTTGCAGGCGTCGATCCGATCGCAGTTGACGAAATTCAGACTATTATTGCTAAACTGCGCGATCGTAAAATCGGCATCCTGATCACCGATCACAACGTGCGAGAAACCCTCGAAATTACCGATCGAGCCTACATCATGCGAGACGGCCAAATTTTAGCCTCCGGGGCTGAAGAAGAACTCTACAGCAACCCTTTAGTGCGGCAGTATTACTTAGGCGACAACTTCGTGCGATAGTCTTTGGACAGCAAAAAGCAGAATTTGAGAATTGAGAATTTAACTTTTAAAGTCCAGGAGGCATCAAACCAAAGAAACCGGGTTTTTTACTCAATCTGCCGACTGCGACGAGTCTTTTCCTAAAAAACCCGGTTGTCTGACTAACCCTGCGTAATTCCTACTTTAGATTAAGGAGCAATCAGCGAGAACGCGCAACTATGAAAATAGCAATGTCCAAATCCTTCAACCCCCTCAACTGGCTGCCGAGAATCTCAGTAATGGACTGGTACATTACCAAAGAACTACTCGGCCCATTTCTGTTTGGCGTCGGACTATTTACATCCGTCGCCGTCACCGTGGGAGCCTTATTTGAATTAGTCCGCAGAGTAGCAGAATCAGGACTCCCCTACGGCGCTGCCCTCGAAATTTTCCTGCTGCAAATTCCCTACTTTGTGGTATTAGCTTTTCCCATGTCAATGCTGCTAGCAACCTTAATGAGCTACAGCCGACTTTCCAGCGACAGCGAACTTATCGCCCTGCGGAGTTGCGGAGTTAGCGTTTACCGATTGATAATGCCCGCAGTGATTATGAGTTTAATCGTTGCCGGCTTCACCTTTGCTTTACAAGAGTTAGTCGTACCCGCCGCCAGCTACAGAGCTACTTTAACTTTAGACAGAGCCCTCAAGCGAGAAAAACCGACATTTCAAGATCGAAATATTATCTACACTGAATTTCGCAAACCAGAAAAAGGCGGTGAAGAAATCCTGTCCCGCTTTTTTTATGCAGAACAGTTTGACGGCCAGCAAATGAAAGGTTTAACAATTATCGATCGCTCCGCCCCTGGCCTCAATCAAATCGTTTCTTCAGAATCAGCGACTTGGAATCCCTCAGAAAACACCTGGGATTTTTTCAACGGCACTGCTTATATAGTCGCTCCAGACGGCTCTTACCGCAATATAGTTAGGTTTCAACACCAGCAGTTGCAACTCCCCCGCACGCCCTTAGATTTAGCTGCCAGAGTCCGAGATTTCAAGGAAATGAACATTGCTCAAGCTTTAGAGCGTTTGGAAATTATTAAAAACAGCGGCGATGTACCGCAAATTCGCAAACTACGGGTGAGAATTCAAGAAAAATATGCTTTTCCGTTCGTGTGCTTGGTATTTGGTTTAGTGGGAGCAGCTTTGGGAACTCAACCGCGGCGATCGGGCAAAGGAACAAGTTTTGGTATTAGCGTAGTGGTGATTTTCACTTACTATGTATTTTCTTTCATCACCAGTTCTATGGGCGTCAAAGCTGTTTTGACACCGATTCTGTCGGCTTGGCTGCCGATCGCCTTTGGCTTGGGAATCGGTGGATTGTTGTTAGGACGGGCAGCGTCTAGGTAGTTTATAGCCTTTCTCAAATCGGTTAAATCCGTTGTCAAACTTCCATTCCATCCTTTATGGATTACCAAAAGTATTGATTTCGCCACCGCCGAGGTAGCGTCCCGGAGTCAGGGAGCGGGGACTAGGAACAGGTTCGGGTTGAATTTGCTGCTGGGTCTGATTATTTGTGTTTTGAGGAACCACACCAAAGCTAGGCTGAGTTGGCAAGTTAAACTGGTTCGGTTGAGTTTGTTGAAATTGAGAATTCGCTGAATTGGGAGAGAATTGGGGGTTAACGATCTTGCTTTCGGCGATGGCGCTAGGAAAAGCCGATTGACGGACATTGGGTACTAGCGGTATTGGGGCTGGCGTGGCGACAGGAAGCCCCACAGTTTGAACTTCCGGTACTAAGCCGGAGCCGGATAAATTAGTTTGGTACGGATTTTTTGGCACAGCCACAGCCGCAGGTGCAGTATTAATTTCCGGGAGGCTCGGTACTCGGGAATTTAACCCGGCAAATGATTCAGGGGCTGTAGCTGCCGGGTTTAAGAATTGTTGAGATTCGTTGATAATTGTATTTGTCTGAGCTGGAAGTTGCAAAAGTGCTGCCGGAACATTCACAGGATTTGCTTTCCCTTGAGCTGTAGCGGTCGTTGGGAGCAAGTTTGCCGGATTTGCGGGAGTATCCGTGGCAGCGGGTCGATCGAGCAATTTAGCCGAGTTTGCCGTTTTTTGACTAGAAGTCGCCGTTGTCGGAGTGTTACCAGCGACGTATTTTTTCATAGCTGCTTGCAGCGGACTCAAAGGCAGAGGATTGTCGTTTTGTTTCCCCGAACTAGGGCCGAGCGATGCTTGCGGTAAACTTGCTGTCGGTGTATTTTCCGACTCGGCGATCGTTTTGTTTCCCCAACTCAACCCGCTGTCGCTAGGTGGACTCAAAGCGGATGTCGCGTTTAAACTTGGCAAGCTGGAATTTGGCGAATTATTGTTGAGTGTGCCAACCGCAGAATTTTGTAAATTTTGCAGCGATACAAATGTGTTGGTTGCCGCTGGCTTGGGCGCTGAAGGTCGCTGCGGAATTTCCAAGCTGCCAGTGCGAATTTCGTTGAATAAACCTTTGCCTTTGACTGTTGCTAAATTTAACAAGTTCTGTTCCGAATTAGAGCTATTCAACTGATTGACTAGCACGGGCAAGCTGTCGATTTCAGCAGCAATGGCGCTATCTTCAGCAGAAAGCCCCGGCAGCGAATCTTGTTTTTTTGAGGCTGCTACTTCTTCGCCATCTACGCTCAACCTTTCTGGATGTACGGAGACCTCCCAGATAAATAAGCCTCCCCCACAGAGTACGGCTAGGGGAGCCCAAACCGCCGGTTGTGTCCAGTGGCGCAACCGTGCAATCAGATAGCGGACAGATGTAGGGAATCGTTTGAAACTCGACATAGTTTTCCTTCCATCCTGTGCGGACTTAAAACTATTTTTCATAGTCTACCACATCAATCTAAATTATTTTTGCTGTCCTGAGGTAAGCGCTAGCGGGTTTTTCATGAAAGGTTGCTACAGATATATCGAACAGGTGAAGCTATATCGAACACTGGTAGAAATATGTGTTGCCAGCTAAAATAAAGCGGCCATAGGAATGATAAAATCTCACCAGAGGCAGTGTTCAGTCTGCCGGGGAGCCGCTCGATCGACCGCTCAGCAAAATGTCAAGGAAAAATTGGCAATTGTTGAGCACAATACCCAAGGAAACTTGAGAGGAATTTGATGAAAAAAGTAGTAGAAGTATTAGGAAGTCGGGAAGAACTAATAGAGCGCTCGCTCGCGGTTGTCCTGTCGAAAATCACAGCAGCGATCGCAGAACGGGGACTCTGTACGATCGCCTTAGCGGGCGGAAGTACACCCGAACCACTCTACCGAGCGCTCTGTACCCAAGACTTGCCTTGGGAAAAAATTCACGTTTTTTGGGGCGATGAACGCTACGTTGCCCCAGAACACCCGGACAGCAATCAAAAAATGGCGCGCCTGGCGTGGCTCGATCGAGTAAACATCCCCGCCAGCAACATCCACGCCATGCCCACAGGCGCAGGCGACCCCGCAGCCGACTGTAGGGCCCACCAAACTCAGTTGCAGCAATTCTTCAAAATATCCGACGGCGAAGTTCCTGCTTTCGACATCATTCTCTTGGGCATAGGAGACGACGCCCACACAGCCTCTCTATTTCCCGGCACAGCAGCGTTGCAAGTCCGATCGGCTCTAGTAACTGTCGGCAACAAAGACGGTCAACCCCGCATCACCTTTACAGTCCCCTTAATCAACCGCGCCCGGTGCGTCATATTTATGGTGGCAGGAGCCAGCAAACAACCAGCCCTGGCTCAAATTTTTGCCCCCGCAGCCGACGACATGACCTATCCGGCCAGACTCGTTCAACCAGAAGGCGAACTTTGGTGGCTGCTGGATGCGCTCGCTGGCTCCGCCCTAAAATAGCCTCAACAGCCTCTCGGGTTCGCACAGCTAGCACTATCACTAATTCAATCTTTCCTTTAACCCCGAATGTCACGGCGCGAGCTCACTTGCTAGTATGAGCGAAGCAATATGAGAATTGTGGCGGTTAAAGTTAAAATTTGACCATATACACGAGTATTTTTATGAGGCTGATTTGAAAAGAAGGCCTTCTTCAAGGAGAAATCGATGATTGTCTGTCCCAATTGCAATCACCAGAACCCCGACGGGGCCAGCCAGTGTGAGTCTTGCTACACGCCTTTACCACTTACCGCAAGTTGCTCGAACTGCGGTGCTGCGGTTCAGACAGATGCAGCATTTTGCGGTCAGTGCGGCTTTAATTTGCGTCCGGGTTCCATAGTTCCAGAAGTTGAGGTGACTGTACCTTCTGTCTCGACTGTGGGCCCGACAGTGGTATCGCCACCGATGCCGGAACCCGCGACAACCGAACCCATGATGGCACTGGAAACAGTGGTTGCCCCAAGTCAGGGGCCGAATTTGGAAAAAACTCCTGCCAGCATTCCTACAATCGCAGAACCCCCGCCGTTGCCCTCGGTTCCTGTTACAACTGAATCGGCGGCAACAGCAGTAAATACATCTCCCCCAACAATCGGCAGCCCGCCACCAAGTGTGGCAAAAACTCAACTGCAACAGCAGTCGTCGCGCCTGATACACGTTCAGACAAATACGCCGATCGAATTGCCTCACAATCTGTCTGTGATTCATATCGGCAAGCCCAATGATTTAGTGCCGCCGGATATTGATGTTTCGGGATTTGCAAATTCTGAGATTGTTTCTCGGGTACACGCAAATCTCCGGGTGGAGGGAGATGCTTGCTACCTAGAAGATGTAGGCAGTTCCAACGGCACTTACGTCAACAATACTCCTCTGCCCAAGGGCAACCGACACCGGTTGCGACCGGGAGACCGTATCTCTCTAGGCAAAGGAGACCTGGTTACATTTCTATTTCAAATCTCTTAGAGCGAGTTTGGATTGGGCGATCGAAAGTCTAAAATCTAAAATCGCATCTTGAGGCGCTCTACCAAAACTCAATGCTGCCAATGTGATTAAGCTGACCTTGCTACATCCACTCCAGTCTATACCCGTCCGCAGTTGGATCTTTGAAGACGAACAGGTCGTCCGGATCGGGCGATCGACAGAAAACCACGTCGTTCTGTTTAGCGCTGTGGTTTCTCGTCGCCACATCGAATTGCGCCGCAGCGGCATAACTTGGGAACTAATTAATTTAGGTACCAACGGCACTTACCTCGATGGTAAGCCGATCGCTAAGGTTCCCGTTGTGGACGGTCTGATCGTTCACTTGGCTCGCTCGGGCCCGAAAATTCAAATCAATGTCAGCCCGAATCAGTCCTCTGTACAGTTAGGGCTTGCTAGCGTCAAGCCAAGGGATGCTAAAGCAATTCACGCTCCCTTGGAGGGCGCTCAGATTAGCACGATTCCGATTTCCGATCAAAAAGAAGTTGGCACTTCTAGGGAAGAAGAAGATTTAACGGAGGCAGAAAGCAATCGCCATTATTCGGAAGAATCAGAAGAAGAATATTAAATCGGCAGCTTTGGACGATCGAAATTTTTCTAGCAGGCGGCACTCAGGAGTTTATTTATGAGTACATCACAACAGATTGTCAAGCGCAGCGAACTGCATGGCCGCCTCACGATAGACCGCCGCACCGCCCAAGAGGTTGGTAGGGTAGATCGGCTTTGGCTCGATATCAGCTCCCAACGGGCGATCGGCTTTACTTGCAAATCGGGACTTTTGGGCAGCAAAAAAACTTGGTTCGCTTGGGCGCAAGTAGATACCATAGGCGAAAATGTTTTTGTCACCATTAACCCGGAACTGCCGGAATTGTCAAAGCCGGAACAAGCTGTTTGTCCGATCGGTCTTGAGGTGCTCACAGACGCTGCAAATAAAGCAGGTACGGTGGTTGACTACCTATTTGATGCCCGGACTGGTTCGGTCATTCACTACCTGTTTAAATCGAGCGGCTGGCGGGGCGTTTTAGACGGGATCTACTTACTGCCCGTGGCAGCTATTTCGACGATCGGCAGCAAGCGCGCGATCGTCTCTGAAGCTGCTGTATCGGAGCCTGTGGAGTACGCGGAGGGACTTCACAAAAAAGTCGGTCACGTAGCAGAGTTTTTCCACGAAGATTTGGACAGAACTCTCAAAAATGTCGCAGGTGTCAAGCGAAACGCTCAAAATCTAGCAGAAAAACTCCAAGATAAAGCTCTAGAAGTCAGGGATGCAGCTCAAGAAAAAGTTGCCCAATTGAAGCAGCGACAAACTCAGGAATCTCGAGAGCCCGAGTCGCCCCCGCAGCCGCCGGAGTCGGATTTGTTCTGAAGCGCGACCTTCTGGATCGAGAAAGCGACTAATTATCGATCGCATTTTGGGGCGGCACGCCCCCGGAAAATCTATATGTACGGGAGTGCAGTTCATTGAGGCTTTCTCGATCCTTACGTCCAGTGCTGCTCAAAGCATTGTATTTTAAAGGTATCGAATGAATAAGGAAAATGTTAGCAACCACAAAAGACCTATGCTGTTTGATACAACCAACTCGGATTTTATATAGAAGCCCCGGCATTAATAATTGCTTACATTCTGTCTGGGCCAACAGCAATTGGCAGATGGTTCACCTTGGCTCGATCGACAACTCGAATCATCCACAGCGAAGCTCCCGCCCATACAATCGAGCGGTTCACACCGCTATCAATTACTGCCTTCACCAGATTAATACTATCGTGTTTGGTTGTTATCTAGGAGAGACGAAATTTGCACCGGCACCGAAAGAACACAATCAAAAATTTGTGTTGTTTCCTCAAATAGCTAAAAGTTCAACTTTGTTAGCGACAGAGCCAGGGATTCGCAGCGCACTAACCAAGCCTTTAAGCATAAATTTTTTGGCTGTTTTATCCCCAAAATTTGAGCTGGAAGCCTCCCCTTTTTGGTCTTCCGGGGGAGTGTCAAAATATCAGTGATTACTTTAACTCTGCTACATCCTATCCAGTCTGTCCCGGTTCAGAGTTGGTGTTTTGAATCTGAATCGGTGGTTCGGATCGGTCGCTCTAACGACAATGATGTAATTATTTACAGCGCTGTAGTTTCCCGCCACCACGTTGAGTTGTGGAATCATCCTTATGGCTGGGAAATTATTAATTTTGGTGCTAATGGCACTTATGTAGATGATAGACCCATCGCTCAGGTATCAGTAGCGGACGGGATGACGATTCGCTTGGGCAATTCCGGGCCAAAAATCAGGATTCGGGTAGGGGCGACAAATCTGCAACCGGCCAAAATATCTCGGTCACCGCACCGCGAACTCGCCGGCCAAAAGGACGAAGTTTCAGAAGATAAATTAACTGCTTGGTCTGTGGCTGGCGCCATCGTCTCAGACGATGAAGATGGAGCGCAGACTCACATCGATCTTGACTGATCCACCGCTATCTCTTCTGCCTCTAGGATAGCTCACACAAAGTTCAGGGTGCACTAATTTAATCTCCGACTAATAGGCGATCGATTGAACACATTTTTTTGCAAATAAATCTCTAAATTAATTAACAGATTCTCTCGTAGGAACTCACCCTTCTAGGGATAATATTTGGGGGATATCGCTCGATATTACCTCTGTTTCGCTGCTAGCCCAGCGGCGGTAGTCTAAGAGCAATTGGTACATCAACCGCTGTTTGACGCCCAAAAGCACGCTCTTGAGCAAGCCGTTGCCGGTGGCTTCTAAAATCGGTTTGGGCGTCAGCCAAAAGGGCGGCGGTAACTCTACTTGCACTTCCAAATCGGCTTTTCCCTTCAGATACGTTATCGGGCCTTTTTGGTGTGCAGCAAGTTGTCCTTTCAGATTGAGAGCAAAGCGATCGTTTATATAATCTACCCCAAGGATTTCGCAGCCCACCGATTCGAGCTCGATCGTGCCGTCCGACTGCGCCCACACCCTCATGTCTACGGTGGGTTGAATGCTCAGCATCATAAATTGTAACGGTCGCATTTTCAGACGAAAACAATCATCGCTCAGTTGCTCTGTCCGAGTGCGATCGACCAGAGCGTTTACCAGTCGCCTCGGCTGGCGCAGATAATGTTGAATGGGAACCCGTTCGTCTGGTACGGCGATCTCAACGGATTGGGAAGCATGAAAGTGGGTATACATGAGAAGATATCAATATATAGGATTCCTAAGCATATCTTAATAAACTATCACTTTTTTAAGGTGACATCACTCGCGCACTGGGGTAGTGTCATCCGACAAATAATGGATAAAAGCTTTCGGGAAATCACTAATTTTTTCATCATACTTGCCTGCTGATGAGAGTAAAGCAAACATTTGTAACGCAAAATTACCGATTATTATGAAAATTTCGTTAGCGAAGCCCTCGAAGAGGATCGCACATCTCGGCCCTGTTGGTACTAATGCAGAAACAGCGGCTCAGGCTTATGTCAGTTGGTTGAGCCTGGAAACTAACTTTGAATGCACCCTGTATCCTTATTCCACCATTTCTCAGGCACTAGAGGCATCCGCCTCCGGACTGGTTGATTGTTCAATTGTGCCTGTAGAAAATTCCATAGAAGGGAGCGTGACTGTCACCCTAGATACGCTGTGGCGGCTGGATTCACTGCGAATTAAACACGCCTTGGTTTTACCGATTTCCCACGCCCTGCTGTCAAATGCTCCAAGTTTTAACGAAATTAAAAAAATTTACTCTCATCCGCAAGCCTTAGCTCAGTGTCAGTTGTGGTTGGCCGAGTTTATCCCGGGGGCTGAGTTGATTCCAGCCAATTCAACCACCGAAGCCTTGCAGTACCTGGCAGATAGCAGTATAGCGGCAATCTCTTCGCCAAGAGCCGCCGAACTCTACAAATTGCCCGTACTAGCCAGCCCGATTAATGATTATCCCGACAATTACACTCGATTTTGGGTGCTGGGTTCCGATCGAGGAAAACTCGGAAACGCCCCACAATCCCACGACTCATCAATTACATCAGCCACCCAACCATCGCCTCACTTGCATCATGATGCAGCGCCCGCCAATTGCACCCACACGTCACTAGCTTTTAGCGTACCTGCAAATATGCCGGGAACCTTGGTCAAACCTTTGCAAGTATTTGCCAGTCGCGGTATTAACTTAACTCGCATTGAATCTCGCCCGACGAAGCGATCGCTCGGAGAATACATTTTCTTTATGGATGTGGAAGCTGATGCTTGTTCTACATTAGTGCGATCGGCACTAGAAGAGTTAAAAAACCATACGGAAACTTTAAAAATCTTTGGTTGTTACAGTGTACTATCAGTAGTATAATCTTAGGTACAACTTAGGAGGCTAGGCAGATGAATGCGGATGAATTTCTGAAGCGATATGCAGCCGGAGAAAGAGATTTTCATGAAACCAACTTGCAAGAAGCTTCTTTGCGAGAAGCTTTCCTGATTCATGTTAATCTAGCCTGTGCAACTTTGAAAGAAATCAATTTAGCTTTGACAGACCTAAGTTGGGCAAACTTAATCGGTGCAAACCTCAAAAATGCTTGCCTGGTAATGGCACAACTAAATGGGGCTAACCTTACCAAAGCTGATTTAACTCTTTCAAGGTTGACAGGAGCTGAGATGATTCAGGCAAACCTGAAAAACGCCAATTTGAGCGACACAAAAATGATAGGTGTTGATTTGACCGGGGCTTCATTGTACCGAGCAAACCTCATAGAAGCCAACCTGATTGATGCTTGCTTGGACAATACAGACCTCAGAAAAGCAAATCTAACTGAAGCAAAACTGCGCGGAGCGAGTTTAAAACAGGCTAACCTGAAAGGAGCATTGTTGTATGAAGCCAATCTTCAGGACGCTGATTTGAGAGAAGCTGACTTGCGCGGCGCTAATTTGAGCGGGGCTATTTTATGCGGTGCCAATATCGAAGGCGCTAAGCGTGATGACGCAACGGATTTAAGCCGGGCGATTCATTTTTTCATCAGACAAATCTGATATCTGGCAACATAAATTACGCGCCGAATTAGACGACTAAGGACTAAAAAATATGGTATTCATTTGGCTAAAAGTGCAGTTGATTTGCTCTTGTACCTTGGCAAAATGAAGCTGCATCTTGAGTATCTCTTTCTTAGAATTAGCTTCAGCAATCTTACTTTCCAAAGCTAGCAAGTTGCGGTTGAGAGTTTCTACTCGCACAGTTTGGTCGTCTAAATCAATTTTTACTTCTGCTACTTTATCCAACTCGATTTGCTTGCGAACCCAGGCATGTCGCACCAAGTTTTCGTCTCCTTTTTCAAGGGCTACCAAAGCTCGCTGCTGCCACTGATTGGCTTGAGATTCAGCTTGATTGTATTGCCACTGAATGCGGAGTTGGGCGGAAATCGCGCTGCTAACAGCTTGGCGCAGTTGCTTGAGAGGTTCCTGAATTTCTAAGATTAACAAATCCCACAGATTCATCAATTCGCAGGTAAATACTTCGCGTTCTACAGAGGCTACTAATGCTTCCAAAAGTAACAAATTTGGTTGCATGTGCTGCATGGTGGTCTCAAATATTAACTGTGCTTCTGATAACTGTCGATCGCTATTTTTATCTGAGATTGCACTGGGTGAATTCTTTAAGATTTTTTGAGTTTTGTCTGCCCCAGTTTCGGAATCTAAACTTGCAGGTACAAAAGCCTGTAATTTTTCGCGGGCGATCGCACTCAGCCTGTCTCGCACCAAATCGCAGGCCGCTCGCTGCACTGGCCCTGTTTCGCTTTGACAAATTTTGATGACTATTTTTAAGCCTGCATCGCCGTAATTGAAGGCTTCCTTTAGCGCGGCAGTCCGGTGTTCGCTGACGGAACTAGACAGTCGGTGTTTCACTCCGGCTAGTCCGCCGAGTACAACACCCCCTACAGGAGGTGGCAGTTGACCGCCTCTAACTGCATCGTATGGTTTCGGTTGGTCGCTATTATTTGACACAAGCATCTAATTTTGGAACGGGCATCTTCCCCGTTCTACAGAAAAATTTATTTTTGTGGAATGGGCGTCTTGTCCGTTCCTAGATATTTTTGTATAAAATCTATTAATTCTCAATTATTTAATCTCCAAAGCGAAAATCTAAAATCGAAAATGGTATGATTTCTGTGTAATTTTGGGTTCGATGCAGGCAAAACAGATCGTACTTTTTACCTGCACGCCATTGGCTATTGGAGCGTATCTTTTAGTACAGTCCTCGCCGCCAAGTGATTGCGAGTAGAAGTTAAAATTTCGGTTTCGCGTTCCAATCTCGCAGCAGTATCTTGCAATTCTAAAAGAGTTTGCTGTTCTGTGGCTGCACCGTAAAGGTAGCTGGCTACCCAGTAGGACAGTTCTGTGGGCAAACTAGGAATATCTTCTGGTAGGTCGATCGGCTGATCCATCAATTTGCTAGACAGGCGAACTACATCTCTCAGCAGTTGTTCGACTTCTTTGCCCAAAGATCGGAGGTCTTTTTCAGGCGGCTCGTCTTCAATCCATTCTACTAAACCGACTAAATACGGTTTTTCCCGAACGGCATCGAGGACTCGGAAGCGTTGCTGTCCGAGAGTCATGATTTTCATGCGATCGTCCGGGAGGCGCTGACAGTGAATGACTTCGGCGCAACAACCAACGGCTGAGACTTTGTTTTGGTTCGGGTCCCACATCAGCACACCGAAACGACGATCGCCCTCCAAAATCGTATTCATCATGATTCGATAGCGAAACTCGAAGATTTGCAGCGGCAGCGGTCTACCTGGAAATAGAACCACTTCCGGCAACGGAAATAAGGGGAGTTCGCGAACTGCGGAGGAGGAAGAGGATGCCATTGTCGCTCAAAGGTGACGGTACTTGCGCTTATTTTTCTTACTTTAACTGATTTGAGTAATTCCGGGGCAGGAGCGATCGGGCTTTTTCAATGGGGATGCGGTCGGTACACCGCAAAAGCCAATGCTCCCAGCCACCGCTGCCAGCTCAAACCAGCAGTCATGCCTTTAAAATGATAAAAATTATGTTTTTGCTTAAATAATGATGTAAAAGGCTATGATAGCTACTTTAAAATAACTATTTCTTTAGCTATCCCTGATAGATTAAAAATTACGTTAATTAGACCAATTTACTAAGAAACTAATCACAACCGCTCGCCCTTCTACGGGCAAGCGAACGAGCTGACAACTGACAACTGACAACTGACAACTGTCAACTGTCCCAGCTCAACTGACAACTGTCGATCGCACTTTTACAAAAAAAGGAACAATGTATTCTGCCATTGTTCCTTGTTTATGAATTTGAAATCCGTCAATCTACAGCTTGACTTCGATATCTACGCCGGCTGGCAAATCCAGTTTCATCAAAGCGTCAATTGTTTTAGCGGAGGGCTGGTGAATGTCGATAATCCGACGGTGCGTGCGGGTTTCAAAGTGTTCGCGAGAATCTTTGTCTACGTGGGGCGATCGCAGCAAGCAATAAATCCGTCGTTTTGTCGGTAGGGGAATCGGGCCGATCGCAGTGGCGGCTGTCCGATTTGCTGTGTCTACAATCTTTTCACAAGATGCGTCGAGAATTCGGCGATCGAAAGCTTTGAGGCGGATGCGGATTTTTTGCTGTGGAATTGTTGCCATTTTTTTTTGTTGAATTTTCTAGGTTCAGTTTATTTTTTGTTATTTGTTATTGGTTATTTGTTATTGGTTATTTGTTACTTGTCATTTGTTATCGAATATTTAATCAATAACCACTAACTACTAACTACTAACTACTAACAACTAACTACT
>NZ_JAUBOJ010000006.1:39920-54770 GCF_036700185.1 Microcoleus sp. BM001215392
ATATTTAATCAATAACCACTAACTACTAACTACTAACTACTAACAACTAACTACTAACCAATAACTACGTACTACTCACTAAATAGCAGAAAAGCCACTAAATTCGATCGGCTTTTCTGCTATTTAAAGCGTTACCAGATTCCTACTTGAGGATTTTGGAGACAACGCCGGCGCCCACTGTACGGCCGCCTTCCCGGATTGCGAAGCGCATTCCTTGTTCGATCGCGATCGGGTGAATCAGTTCAACAGTCATCTTGATGCGATCGCCAGGCATCACCATTTCAGCTTCCGTACCGTCATCAGCAGTAAATTGCATGATCGTACCAGTTACATCCGTTGTGCGGACGTAGAACTGAGGGCGGTAGCCTGAGAAAAAGGGCGTGTGACGGCCGCCTTCTTCCTTCTTCAGGATGTACACTTCAGATTCAAACTGAGTGTGAGGCAAGATGCTCTTCGGCTTGGCAATTACCATGCCTCTTTCAATATCAGCCTTTAAAATCCCCCGGAGAAGTAGACCCACGTTGTCGCCGGCCAAACCTTCATCCAAGGACTTGGTGAACATTTCCACACCAGTCACAGTAGTGCTGCGAGTGTCTTTAATACCAACAACTTCGACTGTTTCGCCGACTTTGATGGTGCCGCGCTCGATCCGGCCTGTGGCGACAGTACCGCGACCAGTAATCGAGAATACGTCTTCAACTGCCATCAAGAAAGGCTTGTCTACTTCGCGTTCTGGAGTTGGGATGTAAGCATCTACTTCTTCCATCAGCTTGTAAATCTTGTCAACCCACTCATTCTCGCCCTGCTTGGTTTTGGGATTAGCAAGCATTGCTTCGAGAGCTTTCAATCCCGAACCGGTGACGATGGGGATGTCATCGCCAGGAAAATCGTAGGAGCTCAAAAGTTCGCGAACTTCGAGTTCTACCAATTCCAACAGTTCAGCGTCATCTACCATGTCTTCCTTGTTCAAGAAGACAACCAAGCTAGGAACGCCAACTTGCTTAGCTAGCAGGATGTGTTCGCGAGTTTGAGGCATGGGGCCGTCTGCCGCTGACACTACTAGGATGCCGCCGTCCATTTGAGCAGCACCGGTGATCATGTTTTTCACATAGTCAGCGTGTCCGGGACAGTCTACGTGGGCGTAGTGACGACCTGTGGTTTCGTATTCTACGTGAGCGGTATTGATCGTAATACCGCGTGCTTTTTCTTCAGGCGCAGCGTCGATATCGGCGTAGTTCTTACCCTTAGCCTGACCTAGTGCAGATAGAGTCATCGTAATCGCCGCGGTCAAAGTTGTTTTGCCGTGGTCAACGTGACCGATTGTGCCGATGTTTACGTGGGGTTTAGTCCGTTCAAATTTTGCGCGTGCCATTCTCGATCTGTTCCTTGTTTTTTTTAGCGATTTTAGACTTGAGATTTTAGATTCTAGATTTTGGATTCAATCCAAAATCCAAAATCTAAAACCTTAAATCATTAGTTCCCTTTGTTCTTAGCGATAATGGCTTCAGCCACATTTCGCGGCACTTCTTCGTAATGGCTGAATTCCATTGTGAAGATGCCTCGACCTTGGGTTTTCGAGCGGATGTCAGTAGCGTAACCGAACATTTCTGCTAGTGGAACTTTTACAGAAACTTTGGCAATTCCCTGATCCGTCTCTTGACCTTCGATCTGACCCCGACGCGAGTTGAGGTCTCCGATGACGTTCCCGATGTAATCTTCGGGAACCTCAACCTCTACTTTCATCATAGGCTCTAGCAGGACTGGCGACGCCTTCATCACGGCTTCTTTGATTGCCATTGAACCGGCGATCTTAAATGCCATTTCTGAGGAGTCTACGTCGTGGAAAGACCCGTCTACCATAGTAGCTTTAAGGTCAATCACCGGATATCCTGCTACAATACCTGATTCGCAGGCTTCTTTCATCCCCTGTCCTGCCGGGCCGATGTACTCTTTCGGTACAGTGCCACCTACAATTTTGGAGACAAATTCAAAACCTGTTCCGACTTCGGTGGGTTCTAGTTCGATCACGACGTGACCGTACTGACCTTTACCGCCGCTTTGGCGGATAAATTTACCTTCGGCGCGGACTGCTTTGCGAATGGTTTCCCGGTAGGCTACTTGTGGCTGACCCACGTTGGCTTCTACCTTGAATTCGCGCAGCATTCTGTCTACCAGGATTTCCAGGTGCAGTTCGCCCATGCCGGCGATAACTGTCTGGTTGGTTTCTGGGTCAACGTTGACTCGGAAGGTGGGGTCTTCTTCCGAGAGCGACTGGAGGGCTTTGGAGAGCTTCTCCATGTCTTGTTTGGTTTTGGGTTCGACAGCCACGGAGATGACTGGTTCTGGAATAAATAGGGATTCCAGAATCACTGCCGATCCGTCTTCGCAGAGGGTGTCGCCGGTGAAGGTGTCTTTCAAACCCAAGGCTGCTCCCAAGTCTCCGGCCCGCAGTTCCTCAACTTCTATGCGATCGTCCGCTTTGAGGACAATTAAGCGAGATACTCGCTCTTTTTTGTCTTTGGTGGAGTTGAGGACGTAGGTTCCTTTTTTCAGGATACCGGAGTATACCCGAACAAAGGTCAGGCGGCCGTAGGGGTCTGCCATGATTTTGAATGCCAGGGCTGACAGGGGCGCGTCGTCGTCTGCTGGTCGCTCTGCTGTGTCGCCGTTGGGGAGTAGTCCTTGAATCGGGGGAACTTCCAAGGGCGACGGCAGATAGTCTATCACTCCATCCAACAAAAGCTGAACGCCTTTGTTTTTGAAGGCAGAACCGCACAGCACCGGGACTATCGCCCCGGAGATCGTGCCTCGGCGCAGGGCATGGCGGATTTCGGCTTCCGTTATTTCTTCGCCTTCGAGGTATTTTGCTGTGAGGGCGTCGCTAGTTTCTGCTACGGATTCGATCAGCTTGGTGCGATATTCTGCTGCGAGTTCTTTTACTTCATCGGGGATTTCTATTTCCTCGATGTCGGTGCCGGTGTTGTTGTTGTAGATGTAGGCTTTCATTTGCACTAGATCTACAATTCCCCGGAAGTTTTCTTCGCTGCCGATCGGGATTTGGACGGGTACGGCATTCGCTCTCATGCGATCGCGAATTTGACCGTAGACTTTGTAGAAGTTTGCGCCCATCCGATCCATTTTGTTGACGAACACAATCCGGGGTACGTGGTACCTATCGGCTTGGCGCCAAACTGTTTCTGATTGGGGCTGCACTCCGCCTACCGAGCAGAACACTGCGATCACTCCGTCGAGCACTCGCATCGAACGTTCGACTTCGATCGTGAAGTCTACGTGTCCGGGAGTGTCGATGATGTTGATTTTGTAATCTTTCCAACTGGTGGTGATAGCGGCAGCAGTAATCGTAATTCCCCGCTCCCGCTCTTGCTCCATCCAGTCCGTGACTGCTGTCCCCTCGTGCACTTCACCCATTTTGTGAACCATGCCAGAATAGAACAGAATCCTTTCTGTTGTCGTTGTTTTGCCCGCATCAATGTGGGCTGCGATGCCGATGTTGCGAGTTTTTTCTAGCGGGACGATACGTGCCACAGCTATCTCCTTTGATTTTGTGTTGCTGTTATAATACTAATATACTACACAGAACCTTATTTTGCACTCCCAATCGACTTACAACATAAGTTTATTGAGTTTATTGTTAGATTTTAATATTTTTTGCAACATTTGTTTACAAAAATATTAAGGATGCGACATGGAGGATTGAGAGACCGGGTGAATTTTTACTTTGGGAGTTTTGAGTTTGCTTCACTCTTGACCGGCAGCATTGTCCCTGGAGAAGCAATCTCAATACTCAAAATTTACACTTTTCAATTGATCGCCCGATGCTTTTATGCAGCGCGATCGACCTTTTCTCCATGCCCTAGTTGGCAATTAGTAACGGTAGTGAGCAAAAGCCTTGTTAGCTTCTGCCATACGGTGTGTTTCTTCGCGCTTGCGAATTGCACTGCCGGTTTCGTTAGCTGCATCCATCAGTTCGTTAGCCAGTTTAGCTGCCATTGAGCGGCCTGTGCGGGCGCGGGCAAATCTAATCAGCCAGCGGAGGGCGAGGGTTGTTCCGCGATCTGAACGCACTTCCATCGGCACTTGGTAGGTGGCGCCACCTACTCGGCGGGCTTTGACTTCTACCAGGGGTGTAGCGTTTTTGACTGCTTTTTCAAACAAGTCTAACGGTTCGGCTCCTGTGCGTTCCTGGATGGTTTTGAGGGCGTCGTAGACTATGCTTGAGGCCACGGATTTTTTGCCGTGCTGCATGATCCGTCTCACCATCATGCTTACCAACCTGCTGTTGTAGGTTGGATCTGGTGGAACTGGACGTTTTTGAATAACTGTGCGGCGAGACATAGTTCTATTTGGGATTTTTGATTTTGATTGATTGAATTTGGGGGTTTCGGCTCAAATCTCGATCGACAGATCGGGCTGATTTTTGCTTGCTCACCCAGGCGATCGGCAAAGTCCGTGTTATTTTTTCTCTTTAGGACGCTTGGCCCCGTACTTGGAACGACCTTGCTTGCGGTCTTTGACTCCGGCGGTGTCTAATGTACCGCGAATGATGTGGTATCTAACTCCGGGTAAATCTTTTACCCGACCGCCGCGGATCATTACTACTGAGTGTTCTTGCAAGTTGTGACCAATGCCCGGAATGTAGGCGGTCACTTCAAAACCAGAAGTCAGCCGTACCCGAGCCACCTTCCGCAGCGCCGAGTTAGGTTTTTTCGGGGTGGTCGTGTAGACTCTGGTGCAAACTCCGCGGCGCTGGGGGCAACTCTTGAGAGCTGGCGATTTGGTTTTTTTCTGCGTTTGTTCCCGTGCTGAACGGATGAGTTGCTGAATAGTGGGCATGAGTTACGGCATTTCTAGCTTTTTGCTGAATATAGTGATTTGGCGGCATCCGCACTGAAAGTCCCTTCCCCTCTAGGGGGACGGGATAAATGAAAATAATTATGGGTAAGTGAGGATACCAGACTCTATATAGTACACGAGTAGACTGTTTTTGGCAAGGAATTTGTCGCAGCGGGCGATCGAACTTGCTGACTGGAAATTGGGATGCTCCCGATCGCCGGTGCCGACTAATCGATATCTAATATCTAGTCGAGTCTCACTTAACCAAGGTACAAGTTGAGATTTTCGATTGAGATCGAGGGATTGAAGGATGGTTAATTAATTGGTCAATACCTGATGTTTGATGAGACTCTGAAATATTTTATACTTAGAGGGCAACTGTGATGTAGGTCACAGCCACCCCCAAATTTACCCTACTCAAAATCTCGACCGCATCACCATTTTGCTCCCGATGCCGATCGACTATACGGTGCGAGCGCATCACAGCCTCAGAGAGATCGTCATCACATAAAATTATATAAAGTTGCCTGATAATAGGGAATATACATTAATTTGACGCCCGATGAAAACCAAAGCTTATATTCTTGAAAGTAGTATTTCCGAACTTTACTTAAACGTTTGGAAGTCCGGTAAGATCGATCGGAGTCTGTTTCACCAAATTCAATACGAAATTAATGGTCAGAGTTTAAAAAATTCCGACGATTGCAAAATTGTCAGCAGGCTGCTCTATGCAGTGCGGCGGGGATGGCTGTCCGTCATGGACTGAGTTGCTGGGAAGTTTGGAGATTACCGCACCAGCCAACGGCGAACAACGCAGGTAGGGTGAACAATTTTTGAGTTGTGAGTTAAAATGTAATTCATAAAATTAAACAAATTCAAAATAGATTCACCGCTCTTGAAAAGGATATTAAAATAAAAGGACAGGGTATGTTTAATTCTACCGAACTGCTGATCGAGGCTTTCATAAAACAACTAGAAAATGGGTACAGCCGCACTTACGGAGGCTACAAATCCGACTATGCTGACATTATTGCCTGGGTGGGGGCAATGGCATTAGAAAACATCGCCAGCAGCGACGCTCTTTATCACAATACCGAACACGCCATTTGCATTACGCTGGTAGGTCAAGAAATCTTGCGAGGAAAACACATCCGCAAGGGTGGAGTTTCCTGCGAAAATTGGCTGCACTTCATTATTTCTTTGCTGTGCCAAGATATTGGATATGTCAAAGGAGTTTGCCAGCAAGACCAAGTATCAGCAGGATTGTATGCTACGGGAAAAGATGGCATGAGAATTGCCCTTGCTCCCGGTGCAACAGCCGCCAGCCTCGCTGCTTACCGAGTTGACAGAGCAAAACTGTTCATTGACGAGCGTTTTGGCAACCACAAGCTAATTAATGCTGAGATAATTAAGCAGAATATAGAACAGACTCGTTTCTCGGTACTTGACGGCAACATGGAGGAAGATGAAGTTAATTATTCTAGTTTAGTTCGCGGTGCTGACTTGATAGGTCAGCTCAGCAACCCGCAATATTTGCAAAAAATTGGCGCCCTATTTTACGAGTTGGAAGAAAGCGGTGCTACTAAAGTTTTGGGCTACCGACATCCGGGCGACTTGCTGCAAAGCTACTCTCAGTTTTATTGGAGCAACATTTATCCCCACATCAGCGAATCTCTCGGTTATTTGCAGTTGACCCAAGAAGGCAAACAGATTGTTGCTAGTTTGTACGCTAACGTATTTCGGATGGAACACCAACGTTTGGATTCTGAGGTTGCTTGACCGTTGAAGGAGACTAAAAAGCCTGAGAGCATTTGCTCTCAGGCTTTGATCGCTACATTTTTAACGGCTGGTCGCCTGTGGCGCGCTAGCCCACAGCAGAAGATTTGGTTTCCTCGGCTACTTGCTCGTTGCTGGGTAATTCCAGACAATAACCCGCTCCATATACGGTTTTGATGTACCGAGGATGGCGGGGATCTGGTTCCATTTTGGTTCTCAGGTGTCTGATGTGCACGCGAATAGTTTCGATGTCGTCGTCGGGGTCGTAGCCCCAGACTTCTTTGAGAATTTCGCTGGGAGAGACTGTCTGACCGTGGCGCTGGAGCAAGCAGTGGAGCAACTCAAACTCTAGGTGAGTCAGTTTGACGGTATTAACGTACCAAACAGCTTCAAACCTTTCGGGGACAAGAGTTAGCGGGCCGTAATTCAGGATTTCTGAGTGTTTGGCTGCTTGGGGGATGCGGTCTGTGCGCCTCAGTAAGGCTCGCACTCGCGCCAGCATCTCTTCTAGTTCAAAGGGTTTAGTCAGATAATCGTCGGCGCCGGAGTTGAAGCCTTCTACTTTGTCTTGAGTTTGACTCAAGGCTGTCAACATCAAGACTGGAATGTCGGCTGTGCGATCGTCGCGCCGCAACCGCTGACACACTGTAAATCCATCTACTCTAGGTAGCATCAGGTCTAGCACGATCAGGTCTGGCAACAGTTGTATGGCCAGGGCTTGACCTTTGATGCCGTCTTCGGCCTGGGTGACTTCGTAGCCAGCCATTTCTAGGTTGACGGCTACGAGTTCGGCGATCGCCGCGTCATCATCAATAACAAGTATCCGAGGCATCATCATTTATCTCACCGCTAACCAGATGGCGGAGGCTACAGCCTTCTGGGGGTTCCAGGTAACTTTAAGGAGCAATTTTTTAATTTTAAGCTTCATTAAGGATTATAAGGTTCATTAAGAACTTTCAGAACTCTGTAAATATTCTTGTACTAATTATAAGCCATCTTGAACACATATCAGAAAACTGTTCGCCAAAAATCTTGCTGGGGGCAGATTTTTGATGCTGCCAAGAACAGCCTCAACTTTGTTCAGGGTGCGCCGGTGACTTGGATACCGCTATTCACCGTTAACTGTTAATTTTTAAAGTTTGTTAAGTTTATTTAAAAAAATCTTTTTTTTTTTTGAGGATTGCAGCTTGCTTTTTTTGGGGGTTGAGGGTATAATTCAATAATGGAAATATAAGTAAAATTAAAAAAATAGTCAATGCTTCCATTATTAAATGGTATCACACATAAGTCAAACAATCAACCCCCCAACCTAAAAATTTTGAGCTGATTTCTGACTTGTGAGGCAAATTTTTCGATCGCCCTGGAAGCAGCCAAACAAAGGAAAAAACCTCTATCAAAGCTATTGAGGGGGAGCGGGCTGAATATTTTTGGTGGAAACAGTCGCTTGAGGTCTTAATTTTTGGAAGTAAAGACCGCCGACTGTTAGTAAGAATATTGTATAAGCAACAGCTTGCAAAAGATAGATGCGATCGCGGTATCCAAAGAGGGCTTTGAGAATTACTCCCGGAAATTGTCGATCGGGCAAAACTCCCGCTGCATTCCACACCATTGGGCCTAAAATACAGGAGTGGGTTTGTGCAGTGCGATCGTAAAAAACACAAATAGCTGCATAATTGCGATCTATCTGGGACAAAATAGCAGCAGAGGAGTCAAAATGCTTGAGTGCAGATACCGCCAAACCCGCGACAATTAACAGCAACAGAATCCCCATCAACTTGAAAAACAGGCGGATATCAATTTTGACCCCCCACTTAAACAGCAGCGCGCCAATAATCGCAGCGCCAGTCAAACCGCCCAAAGCGCCTAAAGCCGGGCTTAAACCTTGCTGAAATTGAGCGCTAACAAAGATGACTGTTTCAAAACCTTCGCGCAGTACCGCAATAAAAATTAAGCCAAATACGCCCCAGCCGGCATTGGTATTTTCTGTCAAAGCTGCTGTAACGGCTCCTTCAACTTCAGCTTTGAGAAAGCGCGCTTGCTGAGTCATCCAAATTAGCATCCAGCTTAGCATGGCGATCGCCACAATTCCCAACACGCCCTCTAATAGCTGTTTAAATACCGGTGCGTAGGGCTGATTAGAGGTGGATAGCGCGGCGAGCAATCCATTAAATAATATTCCCACAAAACCGCTCGCAGCAATGCCGGCTGCGACACCTGCATAAACCCAGGAATTGAGGTGACTTTGCTCGGCTTTTTTGAGACAAGCGAGCACAATTCCCACAACTAAGGCTGCTTCTACGCCTTCGCGCAGGGTAATTACCAAAGTCGGCAAAGCTTCGCTAAAGTTCATTTGTTACTTGTTATTGGTTATTGGTTATTGGTGATTGGTTATTGGTGATTGGTTATTCAGGGGAGCTTAATTATTATAACCCACAAGTAACAAGTAACAAGTAACAAGTAACAAGTAACAAATTACTAACTCAACTAAAATCTCGCAGCATTTTTTTGAGTTCTACTTGGTGCAGTTCTTCTTGACCGATGAGAGTTCGGGCGTATTCTTCGAGATAAACGCTGGCGTCTGTTACGACTTCAAGTAAATCTTTATACTTGTTAAGGGCTTTTTTCTCGTGATTTAAACTTTCTTCCAAAAGGTCTTTGACTGAGTGTTTGTATGTTTCTTCAATTGGAGCAATTTTTTGACTGGGATGCCCTTCTAAACCTGTAAGAATTTCTCCTGCTTGTTGCGCGTGGAGCAGGGATTCAGTTGCTTGTGCTTGAAAAAATTGTACGATGGGGATGCGGTTTGGCCCTGTTACCATCAGTGCATAGTGGGTGTAGCGCACCACTCCTGCTAGTTCCCATTCCATGATGGTTGCTAGGAGTTCTTGGGTTTTTTTTTCGTCAAGTTCTTTCATTTGTGGTTTTGATGGAGAATGCACTAAAGGACAATATTTAGGATATCATATTTATTGATTTAATGGAATTTAGGATGTGATTGTTTTTTGAATATCTAAATGGTTAAGGTAGATAGGGAGTACCTTACTGGATAGATGTTTGACGTTTGCCCTAATTCAAAAAAAATCTATCCAGTAAGGTACGCTGCACTTTACTGGATAGATTTTTTGCCTGAGTTAGGGGTTGACTTCTAATACTCCGCTAGGAGCAAACACTACGGTAAACTGAGCGGCGGGTACTCGATTACTGTTACTCTGTGTCTGGGATGACTTCTGCAAATTTGGCAGAGGTGTTTCTTGGGTGAAATCTTTTGCTGGTTGATTGAGTGGCTCGAAGTTTGCGATCGCCCCGTCAAGACTCGCACTCACGCGGTACACTAGATTTTGAGTGAAGGTAGGGCTAGTTTGCCAACCTTGATTTATGCGATCGTACAGTTTCAGACTTAACTCCTGTAGCTTAGCGCGATCGCTAATTTCTGCTGTCCGATTAGTCACATTCACCGCCTGAGCTTCTAGCTTACCTGCTGATACAGGCACAGCTTGCACAGTCTGATTTGTACCGCTACTCGCAATAGCCGGTTCAGAAGACTGATTAGTAAAAGGTAAAACATTTGGGGACTTTTCGGGCAGACTTTTTTGACTGTCAGCAACCACAGCCGGAAGCGCACCGCTACTCGCAATAGCAGATTGCACCGGCTTATCAGCAGCCTTAACATCTGCTGTTGTACCGTCAGGCTTTTTTAACTCCATTGTCAAAGACTTGACATAGATACCGCGAAACTTTTCTTTTTGCGTAACTCGAAACATCGCAATCGGATAAGTCACAAAACAAAGAGTCAAAACTCCCACACAAGCCCAAACTATTTTGTGCATCTCCTTCGCTGGGAGTGGCTTATTTTTTGTTTCCATCAATCAAACCTCAGATTACTTAAGTTAACGGCAAATAGGGGAATAGAGGGTGCCAGCACATAGCTGTGGAAGCAACTAATAAACTAATCATCCACAAAAATATGGTGCGGCTTTTAATGTTCTTGTTTTTCCAGAGAGTGTGGAGAATCGGCCAACTAATCAGCCAACCTACAAGCAACATGGTTTCTTTACCCGTATAACTGCCGATGTTTCCCCACAATTCATCACCAGTCTTGCTTCCCGGAATCCAAGTGCCAAGATTCCAAACAATTTTCTCTATGGCTTTGGATGTGTCTGAAAAGTGGTGAGTTACCATCATTGTGAAACAGCCAATTGCTGCACTAATGAGTGCGGCTGCTGCGGGGCCAGAAACGCTAGGTGCAGTTTCCGCTCCTTCAGATAAACCGCTGGGAAACTGTTTTAATTTGTTCCAAAATTTACCGTAAGCAGGTTCATTGTCGGCAGGATTTTGCCGATATAACTGTCTTGTCATCCGATTCATCTCCTAATATCCGTTAAATCCCTTACAGCATCCGTTGCCGAACTTCTTCGATAATTACAAAGAGCGAATTTTTGCAACACCAAGTCCGCTCACCATACCGCCCATTGCAAAAAACATGATTGCTGCCAAAGCGACGCAGGTTGCTGTAAGAACCGGGCGATTTTTCTTGTCTAAAATTGAGTCGCCGTAGTTCCATAAAATCCACGCGCAAGCGACTGTCAAAGGCAAGGTAAACAGCACGCTAAATTCGTGATATTCCATCAAAACGTACTGCCCTAAAGGCGAGTTTTCTTTCAGCCAAGCCCGAGCTCCGCCAAACTCTGCGCTTGCGCGATAACGCATATAAGCCCAGTTGCCGGTAGCGATGGCTAAAAAACTCAAAAAAGTTGACCAAAAAGCTAAAGTACGCATTTGTGGCAAGATTTTACCGGCACCACGCATTAAGGGAAATGCGAGATGTCCTGTATAAACCATGACGACTAATGCCAGCATTGCACCCATGCCGTGAATTGCTCCCATCCACCGCTGCCAAGGGCTCGGATGCAATAGGTTGACTAAGGGTAAAAAGAGAAATAAGCCGGCGGATAAAAAGCTAAGTCCGTAGACGGAAACTTGAGCGATATCTAACTGTCTGGGAAATTCTGAGGGAATTAAATCGCTAGTTGAGTCTGGTGTTGAGTGTTGCACTGCTGGCAAACCTCCTGTAGGTTGTGCGGGAAACTACTTGAGAATCATTGCATTAGTGTTTAAAGTTTCTTGAGAATGCCCTCCGGATGGAAAGAGCCGATCGCACTTTTTCGCGATCGACAACCGCCAAAACACCACTGCTGACATATTGACTGCAATAATATCTGAGTTTTTAGTTTCTCAAACACCAAAAACTCTTGCCATGAATCATTTACAGCTTACTTTGCTGCTTTTTTAAGCGACCAACTAATGCTATTAATTCTCAAGAGTTGAGAATAAAACTATTTATTGGCTTTCATTTATAATTTTATAATTTCTTAAGATTTTTGTCAGAGCTTCGATATAGATACATTCGTCAGCTAATTTTTACCAAATTATTGATAATTCTTATCAAAAAGCTGGAAAGTCTGGGCTGTAGATACAAAATTAGATTAATGTTTAAGAATTATTTAATCTCCGAGCCCAACTCCTGAAAATCCTGGTTTTTAAGCTGGAAGCCTTGCCAAATAAGCGATCGCCCGCCACGACTTGCCCGATCGCCCCCCACACCAATGCCCCCAGAGGGGATTGTAAAGTTTTGTAAAAAAGAGTTGACTAAAAGGTTGGCACTTCTCTCGTTTGGATAGATCGATGCACATACCTGATGGTTTTCTTTCACCGCCAGTAGCAGTTGCCACCGGCATAGCAAGCGCAGCAGTTATTGCCGTAGCGCTGAATCGAACCCGCGCCAGTCTTGGATTGCGGCAAGCCCCAATCATGGGCTTAACTACAGCTTTCGTGTTTGCAGCCCAGATGATCAACTTTCCCGTAGCCGGAGGCACCAGCGGGCACTTGTTGGGAGGGGCGCTGGCGTCCGTCGTTTTGGGGAGCCCTTGGGCGGCAACTCTGGCGATGAGCACGGTTTTTATCATTCAAAGCGTCTTGTTTGCCGACGGGGGCATTACCGCCCTGGGTGCGAATATTTTTAACATGGGGCTAGTGGGAATTTGGGTGGGCTGGTGGCTGTTAAAGCCATTGCAGCAACTTTTGGGAGGTTCCCGAAATCGTTTGCCCTTAGCCGCGGGCATCGCCGCCGCCCTCAGCGTTGTTACTGCTTCGATTTGTGTGGCGATCGAACTGGCAATTTCTGGTACAGTACCGCTGAATATCGCACTACCAGCAATGGTAGGCATACATATTTTAATTGGCATTGGCGAAGGAGTAATTACAGGCGGCGTTTTAACTTATCTCGTGAAAGTACGGCCGGATTTATTACCAGGAGAACAGCCAAAATTGCAGCAATGGCTAGTACCAGTAGTCGGAGTTTTGTTGATTTCCGGCGTGCTTTCGCTGTTCGCTTCAAGTTGGCCAGACGGGTTAGATTCGGTAGCCGAAAAATACGGCTTTAAAGATAAAGAAGCTGTGGCAATTGAGATTCCAACTCCTCTAGCTGGTTACGGTGTTAAAGGATTAGAAGAACAACCAATAGGTACTAGCATTGCTGGAGTTTTAGGCTCTGCTATTTGTTTCGGTACGGCTTTTGGAATTGCTCAGTTGGTGAAATCTAAAGATGCTTAAATTGTCAATACCTTTTCGATTGCGACTGTCTCTCACAATTGTGATTGGGATTGGTTTTATGAAGACTGGCGCTTGGCTGTGGCTGGGGATTTATGGGGCGATCGCACTTTTTTGGTCATTTTGGCTCAGAGCTCCGCTGCGAACCCTAGCGCAACTTTTGGGAGCAGAATTGCTGTTTCTCTCCTTATTAGTGCTGCCCCAAGGTTGGGAACGAGCGAGTTTTCTGTTGCTGCGTTCCCTAATTTGCCTGCTAGTTATGAACAGTTTTCTGCTAACTTTGCCACCCCACAGTTTCGGAATTGCCCTCAAAGGATTGCCCCTACCAGCAGGTTTGCAAGAGATTGTGCTGTTAGCTGGACAATACTTAGAAATATTGCTCGCAGAAGTCAACCGAATGAAACGATCCGCCCAACTTCGAGGCTTATCTGGTACCGGAGGATGGCTGCGTTACGCCAGTGCTTCTATGATCGGAGCGCTGTATTTGCGAAGTCTCGATCGCGCCGAGAGAGTCCACGCAGCCATGCTCATTCGCGGCTATCAAGGAAGTTTGCCAGCCGACTCAAAATCCACACCAAAAGAGCGACTCTGGCTGACACTAACAATTGTAACCGCAGCCGGATTAACAATAGCTTCTTACGGGAATTGGGCATAGGGCATGGGGCATTGATTAATTCATGCCTCTGCGCTCTCTGCGGTTAAAAACTCTTAATCCAAAAATCGAGGAAAATAGAAGTTGACGAATCTCAAAGTGACGCCAACAATAGAAGTGCAAGACTTAGTGTTCGGCTATACCGAAATAAAGCCTATATTGCGGGGACTTTCCTTTAGTTTGCAACCGGGAGAAAGAGTTGCTTTACTGGGTCTGACAGGTGCTGGAAAAAGCACTTTGCTCGAAAACTTGATCGGATTAAAAATGCCTAACTCCGGCGAGATTAGAGTGCAGGGAACAAAGCTGGAAGCGGCGACTTTATCGCAGGCGCGGAGGCAGATTGGATTTTGCTTTCAAGATGCTAATGACCAGCTATTTATGCCGACTATTTTAGAGGATGTAATGTTCGGGCCGCGCAATTATGGGGTGCCGCCTGGTGTGGCGCGCGATCGAGCTTTAGCCCTGTTAGACGAATTCGGTTTAGTCGAATTTGCCAACCGTTCGGCCCACGAACTGTCTGGCGGTCAAAGAAGGTTAGCAGCTTTGGCAGCAATTTTAGCATTAGAACCTGCAATTTTAATTCTAGATGAGCCGACCAACGGGCTAGACCCTTCGTGGCGCCGTCATTTGGCTAAGGTTTTGTCGCAATTGCCGATCGAGGTAATTTTGATCGCGTCCCACAATTTGAATTGGATCGGGAAAACGACTCAAAGGGCGCTAATCTTGGCTGATGGGCAGATTCAGGTCGATCGAGAAACGCAAGAATTGCTAAAAGATCGATCGACTCTTGAATATTACAATTTACCGCCAGATTGGTAATTAGTCAGTTGTCAGTTGTCAGTTGTCAGTTGTCAGTTGTCATTAGTTATTGGTTATGGGTTATGGGTTATTAGTCATTAGTCCTGCCGTCATTAGTTATTAGTCACTGATTATTGGGAAATATTCAAAAATAACAAATAACA
>NZ_JAUBOJ010000007.1:0-50574 GCF_036700185.1 Microcoleus sp. BM001215392
CGGGAGTTGCACCAAATATCGGCGGTTTTATTTCTCACCGGATGGATGAGGTTTTATCTGGTGTCAGAAGTCAGATTGCTGTCAAAATCTTTGGCCCGGATTTGGATCAGCTTCGCAGCATCGGTGCAAAAGTTGAAGAGCAAATGAAAACTGTTGAAGGGATTGTAGACTTGCAACTCGAACCGCAGGTGCCAGTGCAGCAGATTCAAATTAAGTTTAACCGCCAAGCAGCGGGTAGATACGGTTTGAAAATCGGAGAGCTTTCTGAAATAATTGAGACAGCTTTAAACGGCAAAGTTGTTTCTCAAGTTTTGGAGGTGCAGCAAACTTTTGATTTAGTTGTTTGGTTGCAGCCTGAAGCCAGAAACAACCTAGAAACTATTCAGAATTTGTTGGTTGATACTCCAAGCGGCAACAAGATTCCCCTCGCCCAAGTTGCGACTGTTAAATACGGTACGGGGCCAAATACGATTAACCGCGAGAATGTTTCCCGGTTGATTGTGGCGGCGGCTAATGCTAAAGGTAGGGATTTGCGATCGGTTGTGAATGAAATTCAAGCTAAAGTTAAACAAGAGGTGCAGTTGCCTTTTGGCTATTTTATCCAGTACGGCGGTCAATTTGAAGCCGAGCAAAGAGCTTCGCAAAATATTATGGTATTTAGTGCGATCTCCTTTCTTGTAATTACAGTATTGATGTACTTGTCCGTCAAGTCAATTCCTTCAACTGCGATGATTATGATTAATTTACCGCTCGGATTAGTGGGAGGAGTAATTTCTGTAGCTTTGACTGGCGGCATCATCTCTGTAGCTTCTTTAGTTGGTTTTGTCACTTTATTTGGCGTTGCCACCCGCAACGGCTTGTTATTAGTAGACAACTACAACACTAAATTTGCCGAGGGAATGCCTTTTAAGGAAGCAATTATTAAAGGCTCGATGGAACGCCTCAATGCTATTTTGATGACGGCTTCAACTTCAGCTTTAGGTTTAGCACCTTTAGTCTTAGAAGGCGGCCCCGGAAAAGAAATCCTGCAACCTTTGTCAGTAGTAGTTTTAGGAGGATTGTTTACTTCTACTGCCTTGACTCTGTTAGTTTTGCCAGCTTTGTATGCTAAATTTGGGAAAATTTTACGACCTCAACAACCTCAGCCAGTTATTGAAGACGGGAAGGTAGTTAAAGCTGAAATAGCGAACTGATCAACCCTCCTTCACTCCCTCAATCAAAGTGCAAAGTTCCTCGCTATCGGGATTGTCTGAAGTTCGATTTGTCCAAAGTTTTTTATAAGCTTCCAACTCAGCTTTGAACGCACTCATGCGCTGAATTTCCTGCTCAAAGAAATCTATTTTGCGACTTAATAAGTCTTGCACTAACAGACAAGCTGTTATTCCTTGACGGCAAGAGGCCAAAATTTGCTGAATTTCTTGAAGAGAAAAGTTGAGTCTTTGGGCTTTCTTGATAAATTGCACTTGTCTGGCAGCATCGGCTGTGTAGTAACGGTAATGGCTACTGCTGCGTAAGGCAGGTTCCAGTAAACCTAGGCTTTTATAGTATCGCAGGGTGCCACAGCAATACCAGTTTGCTTGGCTAGTTCTCCACTTTTTAGTAGTTGCTATTCTAAGAATTCTGTTTCAATTTTTGTCATAGCAGTTCTAGGTAAGTTGGAACCCTATCATTATAGCGATAGCCAGTTTCACTTTTTTGCGCTGTTTATACTTACCCTATTTTTGTTGATAAAATATTTTATTTTGTCAATAATTTTAGTGACTCAAAAAGCAGCAGTAACTCACTTTTGAGTTACTGCTGCTGTCTGATATTCTCTTGCTTATCCCTGCAAATATAAAAACCACTTATACCTGCGCTCTTTCCTATAATTTTTTAAATCAATGAACCTGACTTATTTCACCCCAATTTCATTCTGGCGTTGCAAGCTTGTAATTAGGCAAAGATGCCCTCTGGCTAATTGATGAGCATAATCTCGCGCTCAAATGCTAAAATTTATCGCAGGCAAGGAAGATAGATGACCATGACTAACTACCGTGTATTTTGAAGGATCTAATTTTCCACCTATAGCGCTTTTGTCTCTACTCAGAAGCTATATATGGGAATTTAGAAATTAGATGCGTTTACCCTGATTCTGGCGTTGCAAGCTTGTAATTAGGCAAAGAGGGCTTCTGACTAATTGATAAGCATGATCTCGCGCTCAGATACTAAAGTTTTCCGCAGGCAAGCAAGAGAGATAACCAGGACTAACTACCGTGTATTTTGAAGGATCTAAATCAATGATTCAACTCTTACAAACAGCGCTGAAATCCTCCCTAGCTGGCGATATCACCCAGGCAATTGGACAGGTTCCCATTGTTCGTCTCAATCGCGTGAGCGAACTCTGTCAGCATCACGAATTTTATCTCAAATTAGAATCCTGTAATCCCGGTGGCAGCATTAAAGAGAAAAATGCTGTATGTCTGGTTCAACACGCAGAACGTACCAGGTTACTCGCCCCCGGCGGCACAATTGTTGAATCTAGTTCGGGTAATTTCGGCATTGGTTTAGCAATGATTGGTGCAGCGCGAGGCTATCGCGTGATGATTGTCATCGATGGTAAAACACCGCCCCCGATTCGGCGAATGCTGGCTGCCTATGGAGCAGAATTGGTAGATGTCCCCCTGAGTGCGGCAGATGCCAATGGATCGATGCAAGTTGCGAGGATGAAAAAAGCCAAAGAACTCGCCGAAACCATTCCTGGTGCCTGGTATCCTTGCCAGCACCGCAATCCCGAAAACCCAACTGCCCACGAGCAATTTACTGCTCGCGAAATCGAACAGGCTTTTCCCGTAGCACCAGATGTTATCGTTATTGGCGTTAGTACGGCGGGACAATTGGCGGGAATTAGCCGATATTTTAAACAGCGTCATCCCCAAACTCGAATTGTCGGCGTAGATGTGGCAGGTTCGGCTATTTTTGGCACGCCGTCTCACCCCTATAAAATGACAGGATTGGGGTTATCTTTTGTACCGCCCAATTTTGATCCAATGGCACTGGATGCAGCGTATTCTGTGAACGATCGCATTGCCTTTTCTGTTTGTCATGCCCTGGCACGTCGAGAAGGCTTGTTGTTAGGAGCATCCACAGGCGCTATCGTTGCCGCTGCCCTGGCTTACAGCCAGCAGCATCCCCATTCTCAACGCATGGTACTGTTGAACCCGGATCGAGGCGATCGCTATCTCGAAACAGTCTACAATCCAGAATGGCTGTCCGAGCAAGGGATTGAAATCTTAGAACAAAAAGCCCTCACCGCTACAATTAACGCCCTTCAAAGCGTCCCTCTTACCCTCGTGCGCCAGCAACAACCTGCATAAACAATGACCTTAAAGGCTTCTCAAAGTCCGTCTAAAATCGGTCTGCTAGATTTATGGCGGCAATTTATTCCCCTCTCCCTCAGCGATGTGGCAATGGCTTTTGGCGATCCGATGATGACGGCTGCCCTAGCTCATTTACCCGATGCACGGGTGAATTTGGCAGCCGTGGGCATTGCCAAAGCCCTCGCGGTCTTTTTTGAAAGTCCGATTATTATGATTCTGCACGCCTCGAATGCGCTTGCACCGAATGGGCGATCGCGTCGCGCCTTGTGGCGATTTACGCTTTTAGCAGGGGGCGGACTGAGTGCGTTACTGTTGCTGCTGACGCTGCCGTTTATTTTCGCCACGCTGGGGGGGACGCTGTTAGGAATTCCACCCCAATTGCGGCAGACGGTGCAGACTGTGTTGACGTTAATGTTTCTCTGGCCTTTGGCGATCGCGTGGCGGCGTTATTTTCAAGGATTGCTCATCCACACAGGTCATTCTCAGGCGGTTGCCAAAGCTAGCATGGTTCGTTTGTTAATTGTAGCCCTAACGTTATGGGGCGGATTTGTGTTGAAAATGTCAGGCGCACTGCTGGCGGGGACTGCTTTAATCGCGGGGGTTCTCTCAGAGGCGCTGGTTGTAACCATTGCGGCGCACCGGCTAGGAGCCACTCGTCTGCCTCGACCAATTGATTCTGAGTTAAAGCTACCCAGCAATCTCAAAAGTGTGTGGAATTTCTACTGGCCTTTAGGCTCTTCAATGTTAGTAGTCTGGGGTGGACGTGCTGTCCTGGTGGGAATTATTGCCCGCGCCCAAGACGCTAATATTGCATTGGCGGCTTGGCCTGCGGCTTGGGGATTGGTTTTGGTGATTGCCAATGCGACTCGCATGGTCCAGCAGGTGATTATCAAAAATCGAGATCAAGTGAGCGATCGCCAATTAATTGCATTTGCCCTCAGTGTGGGTGGATTTTGTTCGCTACTATTGTTTTTAGGTAGTACAACGCCATTTGGGTTGCAGGTTGTGCAAAGTTTTATCGGCAACGATGAAGCCCTGGTTGAGAGTATCCGTCCCGTATTGCTGTTGTGCGCGTTTGTACCCCTTCTGGTGGCGGTGCAAAATGCTACTCAAGGTTTTTTGGTCGGGGCAGGTCAAACCAAAGGTCTGAATTATGCAACTTGGATTGGCACGACTATATTGCTTTTAGTTGCGTTCGGTGCAGTTCAGCTTGGGGCATCGGGTGCAATTGCGGCTGCGAGCGCGATGATTATTTCTTTAACAATAGAAGTATCCTGTCTCGCGTTCAATTTACGCAAACAATTATAGCAACCGCCAAGGCTGTGCCGGACGCAAGGTGTAAGACATCCTCGATCGCATGGAGTAAACCATCAAAATTTTGAGAGATCGCTAATCAGTATTTACTTCTTGGCATCATCATTAGTTTCCCCATCGCCATCGCTTTAATTGTCGATTACAGTTGGCGGGGTTGTCACCCCGCCAGGGTGTTATACTATCTCAGGACTTACTTGTGTGCACACTATATGTAGTGTGCACACAAGCAAGATCGCACTATTCGAGAAGTAGGGTAAAAGAGCAATTAGAAAACTAGCTACCAGATTTGATGTGAGTAAGTATAATTGTTGAACGACTTTTTAGTAGCTGCTGTTCTAAGGATTCTGTTCCCAATTTTTTCATAGCAGTTTTAGGCAAGTTGGAACCCAATCATTATAGTGATAGCCACTTTCAGTTTTGTGTAGTGGTTATAGTTATCCAATTTTTCGATAAAATACTCTATATTGTCAAGAAGAATATTGGAGAAAAAAGCAGCAGTCACTCAAAATTGAGATCGTGCTGCTGTCGGATATTCTCTTGCTTATCCGGCGAAAAATTCGCGATGGAATCTACACGCCGTGGAAAAATAAGGATTATTTATCGCAATTAGCTTGAGGGCAGTCAGGAGTAGGAGTAGTACAGGGGCCGGCGGCAAAGACAACCGCGGCTGTACCTGCTGTCAGGAGAACTGCCGTCAAAGCTGCAAGAGTGAAGCGTTTAGTCTGAGTTGCTTTTATCATGAATTTTTACCTGGGAATCTAGGATCGAAAAGTTTCTTTGGGAAACTATATATAGCATAAACCCTCAAGTCGGCTATAGAGTCAAGGGGGGGGAAGACTAAAAATGATAAAAATATTGAATTTCCGATGTCACAATCCGAATACCTGTAGGAAAATCTGAAGATTTCATCCTGATTTCATTTTTGGGTGTCATATTCTAATCATTGTACCCAAAAAATAAATCGAATGAAAGCGCTCAAGTCAAGCTTAGTTATTCTAGCCAGTGTCGGATTGCTGTTTTTGGGAGCTTGCAGCAAAAGCGACCAAGGAACCGGCCCAAACAGCAGCCCAACATCCGCTCCTGTTGCCTCTCAACCTAATACTTCCAGTCCGGCCGCTTCTCCTGCAGCATCTGCTAAAACAGAACCTCCCAAACCATCTAAAGGAGGTCAAGTTGTCGAGTCTGGACCTTACCACCTAGAACTTTTAACTCTGAAAGAGGATACCGGAACTCACTTAGATCTTTATTTGCAAAAAGGTGATACCCACGAACCGATTCCTAATGCAAAAGTGACGGCACAAGTGCAGTCTCCGAATGGAGAGCAGCAAACGCTGGACTTTAAATACGATGCTGATGGCAAACATTACGCCGTTGTATTTCCAGGCAAAGATGCAGGAAGTTATCCCGTGAAAGTGACTGCGGATATTAACGGAGAAAAAGTTGACGGTCGTTTTACCTTCAGTCAATAGATAGCTGATTTGCTCTGAACGCATAGGAATTTTGCTTCAAGAATTGATGAATTTTGGGGCAGTCATTGTTCATTACTAACAAACAAAGGACAAAAACAAATGAAATCTCTGAAGACTGGTTTAATCGTTGCAGGTACTGCGGGAATGATGTTAGTAGCAACCTATGGCAATGCTACGCAGGTCACAAATGCTGCTAGCAGCCCCGCTGCTAGTCCAAATGCTTCTGGAACAAAACCGTCACTATCACTCAACCCGACTACACAAATAGCTGCAACTCCTAATCATTCTAATTCATCAAAAGGGGGTCAAGTAGTAGAATCAGGCCCTTATCATTTAGAGTTGGTGGTCGAAAAAGAAGCCGATCGAACTCACCTGGATTTCTATTTGCAAAGAGGCGACAACCACCAGACAATACCTAATGCGAAGATAACCGGTCAAATTCAGATGCCCGATCGCACTCAAAAGGATCTTACCTTTACTTATGACCAGAAAGACCAGCACTATACTGCTTTGCTGCCTGGAAAAGCTGCTGGTCAGTATCAGATGAAGATTACTGCTGATATTAAGGGTCAAAAGGTAGACGGTCGATTTACGTTCAATCGTTAGGGATACGGCACTGCCAATAGTTGGCAAATTAAGAGTGAAACCATTAACTATATCGTTTACAGCCGATTGTTCCCCTCTAAATACCCCTTGTTTACAATGCTAAAAGCTTCTAACAGGTGCATCGAATTTGATTTAATCCGAGCTTTTGCTATCGTCAGTGTTGTGATTATTCATGCTGGTTTTTTGTCATTACCCGATCGCAGACTTCTATTTATTGCGATCGATACACTCCAGCTTTTCTGCGTACCTGCATTTTTACTGCTTAGCGGTTTTTTTCTTACCAACAAGCGTGAGAATCAAAATAACCCAACGCTGATATTAAAGAAAAGGCTATCGCGAATTATACCACCGTATCTTTTTTGGTCGGTAGCCTTCTACATTTTAAATAATTTTGGCAACCTCAAACGATTTGATTTACTTGGATTAGTTAGAGATGTGCTGACAGGTTCTGTGCTGCCCCCCTATTACTTTATAGTTGTGATTGTTCAATGCTATTTGTGGTGGTGGATTCTAGTTAAATTAAGATTTTTTGAGTCCCGAAAAGTTTTGGCTTTGGGTTTCACCATTCAAATAGCTTTTACCATAGTCTTTTACTTAGTTGCTTTCAAATACTTACCTTCCATACCTATACCGCTGATAGAGCGCTGGATTTTTAGTTGGATTTTGCCGTTTTCCACTGGTTTAGTTCTTGGCAGTTGCTATGACAACATTCAAGGATACCTTCAGCGCCAAAGAATGCTTATTTTAGCAGCAACTATCTTGTTCTATCTAGCAAGTATTTGGGAATTTTACGTACTCAGTGAAGTGAATTCGGATGCCTGGTTTGCCCGATCGTTTTTTAAACTATCTACTCAAGGATACGCAATTTTGTTCGTACTGTCGATATTGGCATTTTCTCAAAGCATCATACTTCCTAGTAAAGTATCGAAATTAGTCAAAATATTGGCGACTTACTCCTTTCCTATATACCTGCTAGATGTGATGGTAGTAAACTATGCTAATTTAGCGTCTTATAAATTTATGTATTCTCCCGATCCCCTGCTCAAGCTCGGAGTTTTAGTGACGGTAGATTTGCTAGTTTGTTTTGGGATTATTTACCTGTTGCAAAAACTTTTACCCAAGAATTACAGTCAGTACATTCTGGGAATTTAATCGGGATTTACGCCACATCCCTGGGGCAGAGGCGCTGGAAGATGTGGAAAATGGGTTTAACAATTTCATCCTGATTTCATTGCGTAATGTCAATGTGAAGTTAAGGAGAGTTAAATGTGGCTCAATCAGTGAAAACATCAAAACTTTCAGGGATTTTTACCTATGAGCGAACACCAACACAATTACCCATCCTATTGCGATACAGTGGTTCAGTGCGCTACTGAATGCGAAAAATGTGCTGACTTCTGCATGGGAGAAATGCCAGAATGCCGCCGACTCTGCCGAGATTGTGCAAACATCTGCTGGACTTGCGCTAGTTTTATGAGTCGCGGTTCGTGCTTTGCAGAGGTAATCGGTAAAGTCTGTGCGGATATCTGCGAAGCTTGCGCTAGCGAGTGCGAGAAACATCAAAACGAACACTGTCAAAAATGCGCTGAAGCTTGTCGGGGCTGTGCTGCGGAATGTCGCGATATGGCAAGTGCTGCTGCTTAATTAATCACGCTTCGGCAAGGTGGGATTTGTAATACTCACCTTGTCTGGAAACAGTTAGTTCCAATATTCAATAAATTAATTATGAAACTCCAAAACATTGTAGGAACAAATAAGAAGGTGGATGTAAAGGCGATCGCTGCCGATAAAGAGCTCACTCGCCAAATCCAAATTCGTCTCATCGACTTAGGTTTGCTAGACCCTCCAGCCAACGGCATCTTTGGTCCAGTCTCTACTGCGGCTCTCAATCGATTTCACAAGCTGATTCAGTGCACTGATGAACCAGGATTTATCGGAGCAAAAACAGCCGAGAAACTTATTGAAGCCAAGCCATCGGATCTCAAATTTCCACCTCCTGTACTCAAGATAGTTAAGGAGACATTTCTCAAGGCTAGACCTATCTATGCGTTAAATTTATCAGATGCAGAGAAACAAGAAATTGAAACGGGGAAAGTATTGGAGCTTGTCTCTTATGAAATGGTTCGCGATCACATCCGAGTAGCTTTCCGAAAAGATTCCTTTAAAAATTCTCAAATCTGGTATGTCTATAGGCCGCACGTCCAAATTTTACAAGAAGGAAAGGTAATTTATCCAAAAACTAAGCCTAAGAGCTTTCAACTTGCTAATTTTCCTTACAAGTACCAACTGGATAATTACAATAATCCGACTGGTGCTTGCAATGTCACATCAATGGCAATGTGCTTGCAGTTCCTCAAAAAACCGCGCCGGGACACGATCGGTCAATTTGAGGACGAACTCTACCAATATGCACTCAACAAAGGTTACAGTCGCTGGAACCCCTACGACTTAGCAAAAATTGTCAGAGAGTATGGTGCTCAAGATACCTTTAAAGAGAATGCGACATTTGAGGAAGTTAAAGATTGGTTAGTAGATGGAAACCCAACGGTCATACATGGCTATTTTACTTCTTTCGGTCATATTATGCCCGTAGTTGGATATGACGAAGCTGGCTTGGTTGTTCACGATCCTTATGGAGAATGGTTTGCTAGCGGGTATGACAACAACGCCAATGGAGCTTATCTTCACTATTCCTATGATTTAATCCGTCGCGTTTGTATGGCAGATGGAAATTTCTGGGTTCATTTCATTTCCAAGTAAGAGAGTAAAGCGCTTGTTTGCTATTAAAATTCACCTCTCACTGGTTCATATTTCATCTTGATTTCATAATTAGCTGTCAATCTAGTTAATAAGAAGCTAACTCTTCAAATATGAATATTGAAGTAGGTTGGCATACTGTACTTAATTCCCTGGAGAGTCAAGACTATGAGAACACTCATTTACGGTGCCGTATTTGCTCTGTCAGCCGCAGTTTTAGTTCCTGCTGTCCATGCGAGTACCAGAACAGGTGCCGAGAATTTTCCTCACATTGATAGTTCAGTACAATTCCCTGAGACTAAGGCAAGAATTGTCAGGCATACTTTCCGGCTGCACATTCCTCAAGGAACTAGGGCTATTTCTCAATTAAAAATTAGCGTTCCTGCGGGGTTAACTGTCAGGGATGATATCAGTATATCTGACGATTCAGGTCAAATAATTGACACTAAGGTTTCTGTCAACAGCAATCAAGTTATACTAACCTTCTCCCAACCTGTCTCTCCCGGAACCACCATCAAAATTGCCATGAATAAAGTAATAATTTCTGGATTTTCTAGCGCTTGGATTTACCAGGTTGCTGCTAAATCCGTTGGGGACGATGCAGACATTCTCCTCGGTATAGCACGGGTTCGCAGCTATCAATAAAAAAATCAGGTGTTACGGCCGATTTTTCATCCTGGTTTCATTCATACCTATCAAACTAAGAAATAACCAGTTAGTTTTCAAGGAGTGCAGTCATGAAAAAAATAATTAGCATTGGTGCAGCATTTGCCTTAATTCTTGCCTCTTCTATCTCCGCAGCAAAAGCAACAGGAATACCGGGAGATTCGCAATCACCTCACATTGTCGGAGGCCGTTCTTATCCTGACTACCCAACTTGGAGAGCCTTCCACGATTTTGACGTTCACGTTGAGGGAGAAGCCATTTCAGAACTGTCAATTCAGTTGCCATCACTGCGAATCAAGGGTATTGAAGTAAGCAGTCAATCCGGTGAAAAGATTGAGGCAACAACTTCTGTTAAAGGTGGAAAAGCAATGGTAGTTTTCTCCAAACCTGTAGTTGCCGGAACTGTGCTGACAATTTCTGTGCTTGAGGTTGAGGCTTCAATCTACCCGCGTACTTATATATACCGCGTTTATGCCAAGAAAGTGGGTCAGAGTTCAGACAGTAAAGTTGGTACGGCTAATATTCAAACTCTCCCGCGGTGGTAAATGTTTTTGGAGGTTGATTTCTTAAGCGACTGACATCTTACCTGGATTTATTTCAGGGCTTTTAGACCAATTAATGCCGAGTCCATTGAGTTAATTATTTGAGGAGCATCGCCATGAAAAAGTTAATTTACGCTGCTGCATTCACCTTTGTGCTAGCATTTAATGCCCCGACTACTCTGGCAGGAGGAGCCATGCGAAATGCTAATGTTTCTCACCTCGTACACAGCGGCGCCCATCCCAATAACGCTCGCTTTCAGGGTGCTACCCATCATTTTGAAGTTCACGTTCAGGGAAGAGCTCTTTCAGCACTCACAATTGATTTGCCGGAAGATGTGAAAATGCGTAGCGGCATTGAGGTAACAAATCAATCTGGTCAAAAAATCGAGTCTCAAGTTTCTGTTAATAACCGAAAAGCGACAGTGGTTTTCTCCCAACCTGTTTCTCCTGATACCACCATATCAATTGATATGCGGGGCATTTACACTCCAGGTTACAGTCACAATTGGAGGTACACAATCGCTGGTAAAATGGTGGGAATAAACGCAGACATACCACTCGGTACAGTTTTAATTCAAACCTACTAAATGTAGCTGGCATTTGGTGATTTTAAATTGCAAGTAACTTGAATAAATTAGAGGAAATTGCAATTTAAAATCCGCTATTTGTCATTCAAAGGCAAAAAGTGGGGGTACTCTAGGCGTTACTATCTGTTTGCTAGTCAACTTTTGAAAGGATTTACTGCTATAAATTAGAGTTATGAGAGTTTTGCTAGTTGAAGATGAGCCAGATTTAGGAAAAGCGATCGATCGCACTTTGAAGCAAGAAAAATATATCGTTGACTGGGCCCAGGATGGCTGTGAAGCTTGGGAATACTTAGAAAGTCATTGGACTCAATATAACTTGGCTATTTTTGACTGGTTGCTTCCAGGATTTTCAGGGTTGGAACTGCTGCGAAGATTGCGCGCAAAAAATAGCGTATTGCCAGTCTTGATGCTGACAGCAAAAGACCGAATGGAAGATAAAGTGGCTGGACTTGATGCGGGGGCTGATGATTATTTAGTGAAGCCGTTCGGGATGGCGGAACTGTTAGCAAGATTGCGGGCTTTGCAAAGGCGATCGCCCAAAATTCAACCGCAACAGCTACAGGTAGGAAATCTCGTTCTAGACTGCGGAAATCGCACTGCTTGTCATCTCGAACGCAACGGCAAAAACCAGATAATTTCGCTGACCAACAAAGAATTTCAACTGTTAGAATATTTTATGAAACATCCGAACCAAATTGTCACCACCGACCAAATTCGGAATCAGCTATGGGAGGTTAGTGCAGATACCTTTAGCAATGTCGTAGCAGCTCAAGTGCGCTTACTGCGGCGCAAACTTGAGTCGGTTGGCGGCGCGAATTTAATTGAAACTGTACACGGCGTAGGATACCGGATGAGAAATTAAAGTAGGGTGGGCATTGTTCAGAACCCCTTTTATTTACCAACAGTCCTGGACGCAGCTATTGTGTCTGTCATGAGTCAAACGCAACGCAGTGTAGTGAAGTCTCTGTGAGATTCTTCGGTACACTCAGAATGACAGAATTACGTTGAAATGTGTAAGTCCTGACCAATTACCTATTAAGAATTACCAATTACCAAGTTATGAAAAATGAATCAAAATAAACTATTTAACCGGACTCGCTGGAAATTAGCCATTTCCTATGCAGCAGTAATGGGTTTGATTTTAAGCTTGTTGGGATTTGGCGTATATAGGGCGATCGCCCACGCTCACTGGGTAGCCCTAGACCGCGAATTAGAATCGGTAGCGGGGACGCTACACGACAGCCTAGAACTCAAATTGCAGCAGCCCGGACGCTTGGAGCCAATAGTAAACGAACTTTTGCCCAACCTCCGCCTAATTGGAGTTAACGGCATTAAAGAACAGTTGCCAAGCCGCCATATTTTAAGCGCTATCAACCAAGGCAATTACTATATTCGTTTGTTTGATTATTCCGGGGAATTGATTGCTATAGCAGGCGCTTATCCAGCAGAATTACCACCAGTATTTAACTCCAAACGCTGGCAAACAATAACTGACACCAAAGGCAACGTTTATCACCAAATTTCTGTAGAACTGCACACTAAAAGCCAGCAAGATTGGGGATATTTTCAAGTGGGGCGGAGCCTGCAAGACTTTAATGATTATCTCAGTGCAGTGAAATGGGTTTTGAAATTAGGATTGCCTACAGCATTGATTTTGGTCGGCTTTTCTAGTTGGTTATTGGCAGGATTGGCAATGAAACCGATTTATGCTTCTTACCGACGAATTCAACAGTTTACAGCGGATGCAGCTCACGAATTACGAACGCCTTTAGCTGCTTCGCAAGCGACAGTAGAATCAGCGCTGTTGACGTCTCAATTGGATGAAAAAGAGGCGCGGGAAACTTTGCGGACGATCGATCGCCAAAACCGACGACTGACTCAGTTAGTGGCTGATTTGCTGCTGCTGGCTCGCATGGATAATCAACCGATACTCTATCGCCCTCAATTGTGTTGTTTGAATGACCTGGTTAGCGATTTAGTCGAGGAATTGGCAGCAATGGCGATCGCAAGAGAGGTAGCGCTAACATCGGAATTGCGGGTGCATCAGCCATTGACTATTATCGGTGATTCTAACCAGCTTTACCGCTTAGTTTCTAATTTAATTGTCAATGCCATTCAATACACTTCACCTGGTGGCAAAGTAAATATTATTTTAGAGAAAAGTGACCATTTAGTTGTGATTCATGTTCAAGATACAGGGTGTGGGATTGCAGCAGAAGATCAAAGGCAAATTTTTGACCGTTTCTATCGAGTTAACAGTTCACGCGATCGCGTTACTGGCGGATCGGGATTGGGGTTGGCGATAGCGCAAGCTATAGCCTTAGCACATCGCGGTAGCCTGACTGTGCAGAGCAAATTGGGTACGGGTAGCATTTTCACACTGCGATTTCGAGAAAGAAATGCGGCGTTGGTGAATGATGCCCTGAATCATTGAGGAATCGGTACATCCCAGAACTTGAGCGTTGGGCGTTGCACATTTATGGTATGATGGACAAATATACTTAACTAACTAGGGCTTGCTGAATAAGTGGTTCAAGTAAACACTGTATGGATTTTCGGACGAAGAAAGGTAGTAATGGTGCAAGAAAAACAGGTGAAATAGATCAAAACCCGTGCATTACCATCTGCGAGCATATACAGAAAAGCTGAACTTGCTCCTCTCCCACCCTTGGACTTTGAGCTAGCCAACAGATACAAAGGGGTTTTTTAAACTCGACCGCACATAATTTTTTAGGGTCTATAGCTTGTCCAATTATCTTGGATAAGTCGCTCCTTAAATTTTATCTTTTTAAGCATGGTTTTCTTCCCCTTCTTCTTTCATTATTACTCCCTTTACTCGACCATAAAAACTGTTGGTAAGACGATTATATTATACAGGGTCTAAAAAGCATTATTCCCAGCAATATTAGCCCTCTCATTTGGTTAAATATTTTAATTAAAGCTGATGCAGAAACTCAACATTTGCATATGAATACTTACAACTTAGAATTCGGAATGCAAATGAATTTTGATGGAAATGTCAATCAACCTGGAAAGCTTACCCTCCCGGCACCCATACTTGCTTAAATTCGACAAAAATTTGCTAACGGCAGCTTCACTTTATAATAATCGCTAAGCAAATAGCATTTTTACAGGGATTGCCAAAGGAAATGTTCCTTTAGCTACGGCCTTCCTTCCTTGGAATATGATTTTGTAAGTGGTTCTCCTACCCGTCTATCTGTTAGTTTTTGTTGGAAAATTGGTGCAGATTGATGCAGCAGTTTTTCTCGAAGTTCAGATATGCTGCTAAAAATGTTGCCAGCTATCTTTATTTTCTATGGAATTACCTTTTTACTGGCTCAAGTAATCTCACGATTCGGCAACTTTAGTTATGAGAACTTTGCTTGCTTTAGTTGTATAACCCTTGCACGCAATTCACCCCTTGCATTAGCGATCGCTACATCTGTTTTTCCTAATCGTCCTTTGATTACCCTTGTTTTGGCTATTGAACCACTTATCGAACTCCCTATTATGGTCTTAATTTCCCAATTATTACTTTTTATGCGTCGTAGATGGGTAAATTTTCAGAGACAGAAATAGTCTAATAGCGTTATAATTTCCTTACCTGAATTAGAAGATTGGTATAACAATCTGCTTGGTCTTCCCAACTATTAATCTTGAATCGCGCTCAAGCCAATGCAACAGCATTAATCTTACTTTAGAGAGTCCACTAATGTTTCAACTCGTGCTTTAATCTCATCCCGAACGCGGTGAAAAGTTTCGATGGGTTGTCCGTCGGGATCGTCGAGTTGCCAATCTTCAAACACTTCTCGCAATACCCACGCTTCGGGTAAATTCACGCCGCAGCCACAGAGAGAAATTACTGCATCGTAGTCTTCAGCATTGAATTCGCTTAATGGGTTAGATGTTTGATCGGTGATGTCGATGCCGATTTCTGACATGACTTGAATTGCTGTCGGATGAACTCTGCTTGATTCTAACCCGGAACTGGTGACTCCAATCTTGCCGGCTCCGATGGTTTTAGCGAATCCTTCTGCCATTTGCGATCGGCAGGAGTTTCTTTTGCAAACGAACATTACTTTTTTCATGGTTTTTGTTGGTTGTTAGTTGTTAGCTGTTGGTTATCGGTTGCTGTCGGGGTTCCGGCGGTTTCTAAGCGCCCGGTAATTCAAGGGCGCGATTTGCTAGTGCGATCGCCTCTTTGGCCGCTTGTTCTTTGCGTTCACTGTAGCGATCGGTCAAATAGTCGGTTTGCTCCCGCAACAGCAAGGTAAACTTGTACAGTTCCTCCATTACGTCGATCGCGCGATCGCGATAAGGCGAATCCTTCATCGTCCCATCTTCATTAAACTCCTGATAAGCCTTCGCAACCGAAGACTGATTCGGAATCGTAAACATCCGCATCCAGCGGCCCAAAATTCTCAAAGTATTGACAGCATTAAAAGACTGGGAACCGCCGCTGACTTGCATCACCGCCAAAGTTCGGCCTTGAGTCGGTCTGACAGCCCCAATGCTTAAAGGAATCCAGTCAATTTGATTTTTGATAATGCCCGTAATATTGCCGTGCATTTCTGGACTCGACCACACTTGACCCTCCGACCACAAACTCAATTCCCGCAATTCTTGAACCTTGGGATGGGTATCGGGAACGCTACCGTAAATCGGCAATTCTAGAGGATTGAAAAACCGAACTTCAGCACCGAAATCCTGAATAATTCTTGCAGATTCTTCTGCCAACAAGCGACTGTAAGAACGCTCTCTTAAAGAGCCATACAAAAACAGGATGCGAGGAGGATGGTCAAAACGAGTCATGAGTAGCGTTAATTAATTATAAGAATGGGGCTATTGAGAATAAGTTTGTTTTCCTGCTAACTCTTGCAGGAAAGCGGTTTGCGCCTCTCTCAATTCAACGTTGGGATTGGCATCCAGAATAGTGAGTATCGCATCGTCATAGGATGAACCTGCCTGAATCAAGTAGGAAGCCAGCATCGTTCCAGTGCGTCGTCTGCCACTTGTGCAGTGAATTGCAACCCCGTGCCCCAAATGATTCTGGCTATCCACAAAGGTTTGCAATTGCTGAATCTGTTCGTGGCTGGGTGCAGTACCGCCTTTCGTTGGCAACCAAAGGTGAGGAATGTTTGCCTGCTCATACAAATCCAGATTGGAAGCATCGTCCATTACAGAGACGATCCCCCCAATACCTACTGATTGAAGCGTAGAGAGTTCCTCTGCTGTTGGCTTCCGCACCCCTGCCAGTTGGCCTGGAATCACCCACCACAAATTCTCTGAAATTGGTTGCGCTTGTTGTTCGTCCATTGCAGTCGCCTCATCCGACAGGGGTAGAATTTTTCTTGCAAATAAACATCACACTTTTCATTTATTTTCCTCGCTTACTTGATATCGCGAAATCCGTTGGATATTATCCGATAAACCAAAACAGCTAGTTGCGCTCCTAAAATTGGTGCAACCCAATAAACCCACTGGTGCTGCCAAATTCCTCCTACAATTGCTGGGCCAAATGACCGCGCCGGATTCATACTCGCTCCGGTAATTGGCCCCATAAATGCAGCTTCTAACCCTACAGTTAACCCAATTGCTATCCCGGCAAAACCGATCGGAGCGCGCCTATCTAATCCAGAACCGAGGATAACAAACATCAGGATAAAAGTCAATACTGTTTCTAGAATTAAAGACTGCAACCAGTGACCATTAAGGGGTAAAGTAGCACCGAGATTTGCGACTTTTCCTAAAGTAATTAACAGTAGTGTGGAAGCTGCTATTGCGCCTGCACACTGCGCTAGAATATAAGGCAAAACACGTTTACTTGCAAAAAAGCCGCTAGCCCAGAAAGCTAATGTTACACAAGGATTTAGGTGGGCGCTGCTAATATGACCAGTAGCATAAATCATCGCAGCTACAACGGCTCCAAAGACGAAACTGACGCCTAAATGAGTAATAGCACCCTGGCTAATTTTGTTAACCATCACCGCGCCCGTGCCTGCAAAAACTAGAATAAATGTACCCAGAAACTCGGCGAGCGCTTCTCTGTGGCACTCCGGTGAAAACAAGCTTCTCACTGTTTTAGAAACTGACTTGAACATTGAGTAGATCCGTGAGAAATTTACCTCGGTTGTTATAGTTTAGTTACCAATCTAGATTAACAGCTAAGAAGCTACAACAGTTGACAGGTGAGCACTGATACCTAAAAATTTGCCTGCTGTCGCAATAACTCGCCAATAGTCAAGTCAAGCTGAGCTTTGCCACCAAAAACTGTCCCCACCTTGCCATTGTAGAAGTGGTTATAAATTAGTTGATAGCCTTCTTTTGGTAAAGGAATATAACCCACAGAACTAACTAAGGTCGGAGCTTTCTTCATGTAGAATTCTACAAAATTGCGTACTTCTATTTTATTTTGAGCAGAGTTGTAGTTGACATAGATAAATAGAGGTCGTGCAAGGGGGTTATATTGAGCTTTTTCTACAGTTTCGCGGGAGGGCAACACTGCTCCTTTGCCTCTGTCAATACCTACAGCTTTCAATTGACTTTGGTTGTCTTCGTAATAGGAAAATCCAAAGTAACCCAAAGCATTTTCGTCTTTAATAACCCCTTGCACTAAAACTGTATCGTCTTCACTAGCTGTATAGTCGGTACGGCTGGCTTTCGCAGTACCTACTGTTGCCTCTGTGAAGTAGTCAAATGTACCGGAATCTTTGCCTGCCCCGTAGAGGGTTAGAGGTCGATTCGGCCAATTGGGTCGGATCTGATTCCAGCGGGTAATTTTTCCTTGGGCGGCGGGTTCCCAAATCTTTTTCAATTCCTCTACAGTAATGTCTTTTATCCAGTTATTTTTGGAATTGACTACTACTGTAAGCGCATCAAATGCGATAGGTAATTCGTAGTAGCGGATGCCAGCTTTGTTGCAGGCTTCCATTTCCCCTGGGCTGATGGGTCGCGAGGCGTTGCTGATGTCAGTTTCGCCAGCACAAAACTTTTTAAATCCTCCACCTGTACCGGAGAATTCAACAGTAATTGATCTTTTTTTGGGATTCGTATTTTGATATTCTTTTGCCATCGCATCTGTAATTGGATACACGGTGCTGGAACCGTCAATTTTAATGCTTTGCGATTCTGGCGACTGGACTTGTCCGCAGGAGCTGAGGAGCCCGATCGCACCTATGGTCAAAGCAATTATACTTAGTGCGGAAACCTTGGGCTTTTCTGCTGGGTTCATTGACCTCACCCAATGTCATAACTAAGGGGTACACTGGAATCATATCAATAAAATTTGATATGTCAAGTATGAGGGAAGACAAACAGGCAATAAACATATTAAGAAATGTTGATGGGTTAATCTGCGTCGGAACAAGGGCGGGCCGGCAGGATCTGGCTGAAGCGGCGGTATTCGGCGAGGTACTGTTCGAGGGCGACAAACTGAGCTAAATTGAGGCTGTAGTAAATCCAGCGGCTTTCTTGGCGGCTGCGGACTAAAGCTGCATCCTTCAAGGTTTTGAGGTGGAAAGACAGTTTAGGCTGAGGGACAGAAAGTCGATCGCACAATTCGCAAACGCACAACTCCTGTTCTCGCAGCAACTCCAAAATCTGAATTCGCAGGGGGTCAGAAAGAGCGTGAAAGCCGGAGGAGACAAGTTTTTCTGAAATCTGTCGCTGTGAAATGCGATCGGGCGCAGCCTTAGAATTTTTAAGCATCAATTATTTAGAAAACATCCATACAAAACATTATAGTTTCTCAAGCTTCATCCCAGAAAATCAGTGCATTCAGCATCGACAGATTCTTCGGACTTGATTACTTCGGATTCTGTACCCGCGCCGGCACATCAGTGAGTCCGACCTTTTGCATCAGCGAAATCACCCCTATAGATAAAATTCCCCAAGAATTGCCCCAACAACTACCAGGATGATAAAGACTTTTTGCAAAGTTTTTTTAGTTGCTGGGTGGTACTGTCTCGGCAATTCTTGGCCTTGCTCGTCAACTTCTTGCTCCAAGGAATCTAGCGGATTGGATGAATTTGAGTTAAAAGGATTACTTCAGAGGAGTTATCAAATCCCCAATACGTTGACGAAAATATTAACGCGCGGGTCGAGTTTAGGAAAACCAAACACTCAGTAATGCTCACGGAATAGTTGCTTGAAAATAACCCCGTTGCTTTGCTGAGTTAGTGCAGTTTTCGCTGCGTATCCTTGACAAGGCAACGCAGCGGTATCTTAAGCAAAACAGCGTTCGCGATCGCCACCAACACCTCAATTTTTGGGAAACTAAACCGGTTGAGTCGATGGGAGATATTATTCTCCGCACCTCTCAATTAGATCCGGACGTGCTGGTTTCCCCGCATCCGGCTCCCGATGTTCTTGGCTTGCGCCTTTGCTCATGTGGAGATAATCGTGGCAGCTTTCGTGAACCGCTAGAAGGTTATTTATTTTCCAATTACTATGGCAACCATCTACATGATGCAGATGTACCTTTTCATCGCCTAGCGTTTTTAAGCCACATTTTCCACATTTATGGTTTTGCCGTTTTAAAGCTTTAGAGGTTGCGCCGTCATAGAGCTTGCTGTTACGCTCACGACCGTAGGCTATATCTCCGTCGTAGGGAGATTTCTCCCCTTTGACATTGACAAATTTCTGTTCGGAGTAAGGAACCGCCGGGAAAGCTTTTTCTATCAATTTCGTGACAGTATAACGGTTCTGTTTCGATTCCTTATTGAATACCTTGAAGGCTCTATTGTTGAGGAACCACAGCGAGAACCGTGACCCATCTAACTTACAGTAGCGATGGTAATTTCTCCAACCTCTAACCACAGGGGCTAATTTCTCAGCTTTGACCGTGGCACCATAATTCGAGTTGTTAACGATGTGTTTTACCTTCTGACGAAATGCTTTAAAATTGTCCGCTGATGGAACGCATCTAAATTTCCCGTTGTTTTGCACTTTGAAATGCCAACCGAGGAAGTCAAATCCATCTGTCGTAGCTGTTAGCTTAGTTTTCTTTTCACTAACCTTCATGCCTCGTTCTGCCAGAAATTCGCTGACTTTATCAAGTATTGCCACTGCGTCATCTTTAGGCTTCAGAATTATTACCATGTCGTCCGCGTAACGGACTGATTGATGTATTTCCTCAATCCCATTGAGAGCGATATTGGCTAATAATGGACTTACCACGCCCCCTTGCGGGGTTCCTTGTTCTGGAAATTCTGGATTGACTCCTGCTTTTAGACAGCGGAATATTCCGGTCTTGACGCCTTTTGGGGCGATGAGTCGTTCCATTATGCTAGTGTGGCTTATCCTGTCGAAGCATTTTTCGATATCGAGTTCGATAACTCGCTTCTCTATTCCATTGCAGTAAGAGCGTAGATTGTTGAACAGAATTTTTTGTGCGTCGTGCGCCGACCTTCCTGTTCTAAATCCATAACTCATAGCGTGGAAAGTTGCTTCGTGTGCTGGCTCTAGCGCGTATTTCGCGAGGCATTGCCACGCTCTATCGGCGATAGTCGGTATCTTGAGGAGGCGGGTACTCCCATCCTTTTTAGGGATTGGTATTGAACGTAATTTCTGGTGTTTCCAGTTGTTACTTTTGACTCTGAGTTCTTCACTCAGAGTAAGCCTTTCCTCAATTGTGAGTGAGGCTTTCCCATCGATTCCCGCAGTCTTTTTGCCAGCGTTTAGTTGAGTTACTTGACGTATCGCCAACATTCTTGCAGCCCAAGATTTCAGAATTAGCTTTTGAAGGGACTTCGCTTTCTGCTTGTCTCCAACCTGAATCGCTTTATACACGCGCTTTTGTAGGCGGAATAAGTCACGGCGGAATTTCTTCCACGGTAACGTTTTCCAAGATTCACTAACATTGCTGTTGTGTCTAATCATGCTCTGCTCTAGTTTGTGTACTCTGAACACCTCAGACCAATTACGGTCTGTCCTACCCGAACTAAGGGGGTTCCGCTGCTCGTCTAGCTTACTTGGGGTTCGACGTCCCCTTGACCCTCAGTTCGTTTTTCTTCGTTCCCTCGGTTAGATTGTTCGTTCCTTTAGGTGGAGCCAGTTTAACTGCTGGATTCCCTGGACTCTTGCCGATATTGGTCAGAAAATTCGGCGGGAATAATCTCCAGTGAAGTCGGGATTAATGGTCTGTGTCCCGCTTGGTTTTTAGTTACTTTTCTAGGCTCTGTTTTCACCATCGGAACTCCCCGTTAACGCCAGTGTCATCTCACATTAGATGTCTGATTGCGGTCGGGTAAGGTTCGAGAGTCACCTTTCTCCCCTCCCCTAAGAACGCAGCATGAGACTTTCGCACTCACTGCGCTCAAGCCTTACTTCAAGCGAGATAACTTGGATTTTGAGTGTTCTTGTTTATGACACGCTTTGTGCAAATGCTCAAGGTTTTCTGGGTCGTCTAGTCCGCCTTGAGCAAGTCGGGTGAGGTTCGAGAGTCACCCCTCTCCCCTCCCCTAAGAACGCAGCATGAGAGTTTCCAACTCACTGCGCTCAAGCCTTACTTCAAGCGAGATTTAACTTGGGTTTTGTGTACCTGTTTGTGACACGGTTTGTGCAAATGCTGAAGGTTTTCTATGTCGTCTAGTCCGCCTTGAGCAACAGGTGCTGTGTGGTGGGTTTCGATTTCCTCCCCATTGAATAATGGTTCGCCACAGATTGGACATATCCAGTTTTGGTTTTGAGCGATTTTGTAGTTCCGGGAGTTTTTCTCCCAGTAGCTCCTACCGTGTTTTTGGTGGCGTTTCTCCCAGTATTCTCGGAGTGAGGGGTCGTCCGGTGACGCTTCCCCCTTGACCTTGACGTGTCTTTCAATGGGTGTGGACGCTATCGGGTAGAGGATTAAGTTTTTTTCTTTCCCTACGCGATCGCTAATTGTCGTAGCGAACGTCCATTTATTGAAGTTTATGGTCTTGAAGTAACGTTTCCGAACCCATGAAGTGTTTTTGTTAGGATGTCTACGCTTTGCCCAACGCCTGCATGTATTGCCATACTCTGTAAGAGACATAGCTAAAGGTTTCTTTGCTAACTACTCCTTTGTAGTAATTTGCAAAACCACGGAGGATTGGATTCAGCTTTTTGATTAAAACTTCTTGTTCCACTCCATACATTCCCTTTATTTCTTTTCCAATTCGTTTACAAAAGTCTAAGACTTTCTTCTTCGTTGGTTTAATTAAGAGTTTGCCATTGTAGTGTCGGTGATTGAAACCGAGGAAGTCAAAGCCATCTTCCATTGATGTGATTAGCGTCTTCTCCGAACTGAGATTAAGTCCTCGTTTTGATAACCATTGCTGAATCTGGGTTTGGGCTGTTTCGAGACTTTCCTTATCTCTAGCTGTGGCTATGAAATCATCAGCGTAACGAACCACGCCAAGTTTTGGGTTGGTGAATTTAATGAAGTTTTCTAATCCATGCAAGCCAATATTAGCTAGTAAGGGTGAAATCACCCCGCCTTGTGGTGTACCCGTCTCTGTTGGGTTGTATTTCCCTTCAAAGATAAACCCAGCTTTTAACCATTCTTTGATTAGGTTCCTTTGAGGGAAGTTGCTAATCGTGTTCAGAATGGATTCATGAGCAATGTTATCAAAGAATCCTTGGATATCAGCTTCTAGCACCCATGTATGCTTGCCATTATTATTGAGCCTATTGTAGGCTTGTCCGATGGCATCTTGACAGCTTTTTCCGCATCTAAAGCCATAGGAATTTGGCTCAAACACGGCTTCCCATTCGGGTTCTAGGGAATTCATTATTATTGCTTGTTCGATTCTGTCGCGCACGGTTGGGATTCCGAGCGGTCGTTTCTTACCGTTGGATTTTGGAATCATTACCCGTTTGGTAGGTTTAGTATTCCCTCCCTTCCAGTTATTTACCAGAATTACTCTCTGCTTTGGGGTATTGACAATTTCTTTATCAATGCCTGCCGTTGCTCTACCTTTATTGGTTTGAGTGATACGTCGAACTGACAATAATAGATTGGCGTAGCTTTTCTGTAACAATTTCTGCAAGCTCCTTAGCTTACGGAAATTGCCAAGTTTTCTCGCGAGAAAGATTCTTTGACGCAGATTCTTAACCGATTTGTTGACCTTACGCCAATTGACTTGGCTCCAATCTTCAAGTGGTTTTCTCAGTCCATTTGTTGTACTGTGGTACACCATCTAACTTGTCCTCGAATTAGGTTTCTTTGTGTAGTCTCTTTCTCATAAGACCCAGAGTAAGTCTGCTGTTCCTTTCGGTCAGGGGCAATGTTTGTTTCCCTATCCTGTTCATTACAAACAGGCATTCGCTTTTTACTCCATCCTCTACCCTCCAAGGGGTTCTGTCTTCGTTACCTAGGACTTACTAGGAGTAATCGACCTCTCCTAGACCTTGTAGGGCTTACCCTGTTGTATCGTTTAGTGGTCTGTTCTCTTGTAGGTGTTGTCTTTTCTGCGATGGGAATTGTGTTCACACGTTACATGAATACCTGATTCACGTAACCTCCCATTTACCGTTTTGGTCGGAGCCTGTCAGCCTGATTTGGCTCCTTCACATATTACGCAGTTTAAATGACAGTTAACGTTTATTCACCGTGAGAGAACTCCCTTTAGCACTCGAACCGCTTTAGGCTAGTAGCACGAGTTACATTTGTGGTTTGCACTCCGCCTGTTTCATTACTTACTAGGGCGTAACCGGACTCTCCAGGAGTCTTTTACATAAGGGTAGAGGGTGTGAATCCTCTAGGGGAGTCAGCTCCCCGTACTAAACAACCAGTCAGGTCGCGCCAGGAACTATGTGATGGGTTTCGATTTCCTCTTCATTGAATAGCGGTTCCCCACAAACAGGACATTTCCAATTTTGGTTGTAAGCGATTGTATAGTTGCGCGAATTGCGTTCCCAGTAGCTCTTACCATATTTTTGATGGCGTTTTTCCCAATACTCTTTGAGAGAAGAATCGTCAGGTGATGCGTCCCCTTTGACTTTGATGTGCCGTTCGATGGGCGTGTATGCTATGGGGTAAAGGATTAAATCCTTTTCTTTACCACGGCGGTCGCTAGTTGTTGTAGCGAACGTCCATTTATTGCCATTTATGGTCTTGAAGTAGCGTTTTTGTACCCATTTTGTGTTTTTGTTGGGATGTCTACGCTTTGCCCAACGCCAGAGGTATTCCCATACCCTTGATTTGATATAGCCGAAGGTTTCTTTGCTGACTACTCCTCGGTAGTAATTAGCAAAACCCCGGAGAATTGGATTCAGCTTCTTAATAACTGCCTCTTGTTCGTGCCCGTTCATTGCTTTGATTTCTCGCCCTAAACGTTTGCAAAAATCTAGGATTTTCTTCTTCGCAGGTTTGATAAGCAATTTGCCATTGTAGTGGCGATGGTTGAATCCAAGGAAGTTAAAACCATCTTCCATTGACGTGATTTGCGTCTTCTCCGTACTGAGTTCGAGTCCTCTTTTTGATAACCATTGCTGAATCTGCATTTGGGCATTTTCGAGACTTTCGGAGTCTTTAGCTGTGACGATGAAGTCATCGGCATAACGAACCACCCCAAGCTTGGAGTTGGTGGATTTGATGAATGTCTCTAATCCATGCAACCCAATATTAGCCAGTAGCGGGGAACACACGCCACCTTGTGGTGTGCCTGCATTTGTCGGGTTTATTTTCCCTTTGAATACGAATCCAGCTTTTAACCATTTTTCAATTAGTTTCCGTTGAGGGAAGTTTCCAATCAAGTTGAGGATGGATTCATGAGCAATGTTATCAAAGAATCCGCGAATATCAGCTTCTAGAACCAATGTGTCTTTACCGCCGCATAATCTTATAAAGTTATGGGCAATAGCATCTTGACAGCTTCTTCCGCATCTGAATCCATAGGAATTTGGTTCAAATACGGCTTCCCATTCGGGTTCTAGTGAGTTGACTATTATTGCTTGTTCGATTCTGTCTCGCACGGTTGGGATGCCGAGCGGTCGTTTCTTCCCGTTGACTTTGGGTATCTCTACCCTTTTTGTGGGCAGTAGATTCCCTCCGTTCCAGTTGTTTACCAGGCTCACTCTTTGCTTTGGGGTATTGACAATTTCTTTATCAATTCCTGCCGTTGCTTTGCCTTTATTGGTCTGAGTGATACGTCGAACAGATAATAATAGGTTTGCGTAGCTTCGTTGCATTAATTTCTGTAAGTTTCTCAACTTACGGAAGTTACCAAGTTTTCTCGCACGAAAGATTCTTTGTCGTAGATTCTTAACAAGCTTGTTAACTTTACGCCAATTGATATGGTTCCAATTTTCAAGTTGTTTCTTTGGTTCGTTTGTAGACATTACTGCCTGCATCTAACATATCCTCAGATTAATTATCTTTGTACATTTCGTCTTTCGTATAAGACCCAGATGAAGTCTGCTATTCCTTTCAGTCAGAGACAAATTTTGAATCTCTATCTTACCCATTACAGGTGAGCATTCGCTTTTTCATCCATCCTTTACCCTCCAAAGATTTCTGCTTTCCTTGCGGTTGGCTTACTAGAGATATTCGACCTTCTCTAGACTCTGTAGGGTTTACCCCGTTGTATCATTTAGTCGTATTTCATTAATTAGGTGCTATCTCTTCTGCGGCAATATTTTGTTCATACAATATTCAAAACAGGAACTTGAATATTCACTTGCTTACCTTTTGGTTGGAGCTTATCAGCCTTTTAGCTCCTTGCTGGATAACGCAGTTTAAACGATAGTTCACTTGTGTTCACCATTTAATGAATCTCTCTTGCTCCTGACCAGTTTAGGCTACTAGCTTCGGTTACTTTCGGAGTCTGCATTCCGTCTTTTTCGTTACCTACTTGGAAGTGACTGGACTCATCACTGAGTCTTTTCCGTGAGAGTAGCGGGTATGAATCCGCTAGGGAAGTCGGCTTCCCTTTCTAAACAACCTTTTCGGGTCGCACTCCTGTTCCCAGCTTCACTCTCCAAGAATCGAGCAAGGGAAGGTGTGGGCAGATAGGGAGTCATACCTGAGTCTGGCAGAAGGGACTTACACCCTTATCAGACCGAGAGTTCAGCCTTGTGGCTGGAAACGTTATGTACGGGTTGATTACCGTGATTCACGTTTCAACGAATCGCACCAAACCAAAACCTCAACACCTCCGCCATGCCCAAAATCCATGAGTGCGATCGCATATCAACGCTTAAGACGCTCTTTAACAACTGTTTCGCTGGTAATGTTTCGGGGGGTATCGTTTTCTTGCTCAATCAGCCGACAGATTGTGCTACCACAGATGACATTGTTCGGTGTGGTTGACTCTTCTTCAACCAAAGCCTCAATCTTTGAATACCGATTAGCCAAATCCTGGCGAAATTTAACCATTTCCTCAATACGGCACTCCAACTCATCTAGATGCTGCTTTACCATTGCCTTAAGGCTTGCACAGGGAGGAATACCTTGGGCGCTGATGTCAATGAGCTTTTTGATGTCATCTAGGGAAAGTCCGAAGTGCTTAGCTTTTTGAATAAACCGCAGACGTTCTAACGCTTCTTCTGAATAGATACGATATTGTGACTGTGTTCGCTCAGGTGGCTTGAGTAGTCCCAAGCGTTCGTAATAGCGAATCGTTTGAGTGGGGAGATTTACTTGCTTGCCCAAATCACCTATCAATAGACCTTGTTTCACTTTCGTACCATCTCCTTTGTTGTGGTGATGGGGAAAGATAGTTTCCTTCCCCATACTTGCTCTATCCTTGCCCAATGCCAGCAGCCACAAGTGCTTCGCGGGATACTGGAGTCTGGTTGGAGCAGCACTCAGCAAGCTTGCCATTTACAACAACAGCAGGGACGCGGTGAATGCCGTACTGGTTTGCTTTCTCACGGCACTCATTAGTAGCGCAACCCTCGCGTAGGTCGTACACCTGCACCTCGCAGTTCGGGCAGGCTAACTCCCTCACCAACTTAACGGTTTCATCACATAAAGGACACCCAGCCGTAAAGACTTCGACTATACGCTTTGCCATCTCAAACTTCTCCTTTTGAACTCTGAAACTAGCCTAAACCCTATACCCGACTTCAATGTCAAGGGGGCTGGGAAAGTTTTTTATTTACACATCTAGCAAAAAGTGAGTTGTTGAGAAACAGTCATTAGCAGAAAACAACAGTTCGGTGGGATAGAGCGCTTTCTCAAAAAAGACTTGACATTGTACTTAGGTTCAAGGTTTACATTTGATGCAATTCTTCATAAAGAGAGTTTTTGAGGAACACCAGACCTCAGCAAGTGGCTGTTAAAAATTGCTAATCATAACGTTGCAAAAGAAAAGCTTATGACTAAACGTACCGACGAAACAAGTGAACAAAGCATTACCCCACAGCGGCGTGAACCTTTGCTTTGGATACTTTGTGCCGCTGCCGCTCTAATCTTTTTCCAAGGCTACATGATTGCACCGCTCATTCCTCGACTCGCTGAGGTTTTTCAGGCTCCAGAGCAGCAAATTGGTCTGATTGTTCCAGCATACATGATTGCCTACGGCATATCGACCCTGATTTATGGTCTACTCTCTGATCGGCTGGGACGTGGGCGTGTCATTCGAGCTTCGCTCCTGGCGTTTATCATTTTGACAGCCCTGACAGCAACAGCGCAGTCTGCCTCACAAATGATTGCCTGGCGGCTCTTAACCGGATTGGGCGCGAGTGGTGTTGTACCAATGTCGCTCGCACTGGTTGGGGATTTATATCCTCAGAACCAGCGCGGGCGTGCATTGGGATTGCTGTTTGCGGCAATGGAAGGTGGCATGGCGTTCGGCTCAACCGTAGGTGCAATCCTAGAACCTTTTGTGGGTTGGCGGATGCTGTTTATCGGAACCGCAGTCGTAACGGCTGGTGTTTTCGGGCTTCTGCTTCGCTTTGGTTCGCTGCCTAAAGCTTCCTCTTCTAGATCCTTGCCATCTTTTAAGTCAGTGTTTTTGGGCTACCGCAATCTGCTGGGGCGGATTCAACTTGTTGAGTTGTAGCAATGCGAGTGTCGCGGTAGGCGAGGGGAGCGAACTGCATGAACCAATTGTTATAGAAGTCTACCTACAGGGCAATATCGGGTTTCCACAAGTGTGGTTTGTCGGCATTAACTGGCACTACACCTCCTCTAATCGCGACCCTCGCCTAGATAGCTTAGATTGCCGGAACGTCTTTGTTGTATTATCTACCAAGCGGTTGCTCTTGAAGCGAGTTTAGTTAACTAAACCTGCGCGAAGGGCTCTGACAGCAGCTTGAGTGCGATCGTCACAAGACAGTTTGTTGAGGATGTTACGTACATGAGTTTTCACAGTACCAAGAGAAATGTATAGCTGCTTGCAGATTTCCTCATTGCTGCAACCTTCGACAATCAGCGCTATAACCTCTTTTTCTCGTTCTGTTAAAGGGTTTGCCATTAACAACTGACTGTACTCTGGCTCAACTCCATTGATTGACACAGTGGAAATGGGGGCTTTGTTAACAGCTTCCTTGAAAGGGTTATTCATGCGAGCCAAAACGATTCTAGCAATTGAAGAATCAATCCAGTTTTCGCCAGCATTTGTCTCAACAACAGCTTCCACTAACTTTTCAAAACTGACATCTTTCATGCAGTAAGAGTCGGCTCCCGCTGCAAAAGCTGCCAGCACTGATTCCTCGTTATCCTGCATCGTCAAAATCAACACTTTCGGTTGGTTATCTACGCTTGGGGTTTTGGAAGTTTGTACGTATTCTTTGAATCTTTTTGTCAATTCAATCCCATCTACCAACCCCGGTAGTCCGATATCAACGATCGCTACATCAGGCCGGGTTTTCTCCAGTAAAGTTATCCCTTGTAGACCGTTAGCTGCTTCTCCAATAAATTCGAGTTCTTCGCAGTCTTCTAAAGCTGCTTTGATTCCAGCCCTTGTCAGGTGGTGGTCTTCAATTAAGGCAACGCTAATTTTATTCATGGTTGGTTTGTTTAAAAAAGGGACAATTGTACTTTAGGGACAGGGGTGTGTCCAAGGTAGAACGTATGCGCTCTTTTGTATCCAAACAAAACTTTTAGAGCGAGATGGGAAGCCGTACAGTAAATGTGCTGCCTTGGCCCACCGTTGATGTCACGTCAATGCTGCCAGAGTGGGCTTCTACAATCCGGCAAGACAAGTGCAGCCCCAGGCCGCAACCTGCTCTAGCATGGTTTCCGGGGCGGAATCGTTCAAACAGCGAAGCTTGTTCTGAGGCTCTGATGCCGGGGCCGGTGTCTTCCACGGTAATATTTACCGACTTGGCATCTAGACGAACAACGATTTTCACACAACCAAAATCGGTGAATTTAATGGCATTTCCCACTAAGTTGGTGATGACTCGGCGGAGTTCGAGGCGATCGCCTTCAATCCGTAGTGGTTGCGGGTCAGAGTCGTCGAAAGTTAGGACAAGTCCTTTATCAATAGCCACAGCCTCCTGTTCCTTAACAACTTCTTTGACCAGTTTTTTGAGGTCAAAGGGGGCGCGCGCCAGAGTTTTGCAACCAGATTCAAATCGGTGAACTTCCAGTAAAGTATTGACTAACGAAAGCAAATTTTGGTTACTGCTGCCGATGGTTGCGATCGCCTCTACCGCTTGAACGGGCAGTTCACCGAATTTCCCTCGTTGGAGTAGGGTCAGCATTCTATCAGCGCCGACTAGGGGAATCCGCAAGTCGTGGGTAAGACGAGCCACAAAATCCTCTCGTGCCTTTGTCATTTCCAGCATCGCATCTATGCTGTGTTTGAGTCGCAGGAGGCTGCGGACGCGAGCCAGCAACTCATTTACCTGGATGGGCTTGCAAACGAAATCATCAGCCCCCAAGTCGAGTCCATCTGCTATGGTTGTTGAGTTGTCAGCCGCAATTAACAGGATGGGAATAAAGGGAAGTTGAGGATTTGAGCGAATTCTGTAAGTCACTTCGTAACCGTCTACTTCTGGCATCATTACATCCAACAAGAGTAAATCTGGGGGCGACTCCTCAACTAAAGCTAAAGCATCAAGTCCGCTAGAACTTGTACTGACGCAGTAGCCTTCTTCGGAGAGGATAGCCTGCATAATAAATAAGTTGTCAGTCGTATCATCAACCGCCAAGATTTTACTGCGTTTATCTCTCATTGCCCTGGATTTCTCTCCCGCCTCCATCCAAAGCTTACGAACGAGTCCATATCTTCTGAGTCAGCCTTTTGGCGGATAAAACTTAAAAACTGTTGATAATCTTGAAGCTGCTTGGATTCTTCCAACTTTCGCTGCTTTCTGATTCGCAACAAGTAGTCTTTGAGACGAGCGTACCGCCATCCAACATGGAACCCCAGATCGTAGATTTGAGGGATTTTCGGATTCGCGGTCGCGTTGAGTAAGGTTTGTGCGACATTTGGCAAGCCTTCGTCAGAAATTGTTCTCCTGCTTTTTTTTCCATCCCTGCAACCTTTCCAAAACTCTTGCCTGCTAGTTGAAGTGTGGATGGAAATCTTGTACTCTTGCAACGTCGTTTCAAGCCAATCTAAGTCTTGTTTTCTGTCGTTTGAGAGCGAATCGTTGGGCTGATACTTGTTCCAAGCGCGGGCTAAAGCATTTAGCGACTTTTGAAAATCTGCCAAAAAACAGTCTAACAGGGTTTGATACTTCGCCGACGGTGAAAGTCGGCTGTGGTTTGAAAGAGTGTGACTTTGTGGCATAACTGTCAACATAAGCCAAACAGGGTTTGAGTTTGCTTTTTTCGGTTTCATCTCTATGTCTCTAACCTATCAACTGCCAAGCTCGATCGAATTCTACCTAAAAGCTGATTTCTTATTCACTGTCGCAAAGCTAATAATTTCTCATTCACTGCCACTTTTGGTTAGAATTGTTAGCGTGCGCGACTTTTATTTTTACAGAAATAGTTGTGCCGTCCCGTGCGCGATCGCCTGTATCACACCGATCGCCAAAAAAGAATGTTCTCTCGATTAACACAGCATCCTTGACAAAAACTTAAACTTTGCCGGACAACAGCCAGGGCAGAAATAATATCAAGCCCTGTACTCCGCGCGATCGCGCCGCTCGCCCGAAGTATAGCTAGGGACTAGGGGATCTCATACTAGGTACTAGGGAAAAAACGAACTAGAATCAATGGTTTCAGGAACAGGGAATATCCTAACCGCGTTGTCGTTTGCTGTATGAAAGCGTCCGCTAGAAGTCGCATATTTAATTACTCAGAGGTGTCCGATCGCTTCTGTTTTTGAATGGGTACGACCATCCCTTCAATCCCGAAACTTCTTCTCTAGAATTCGGTTGCATGGATTAGGCAGAATGCGGCATTGCCTTTGTTTTTTCTAATCTACTAAGAGGGATTCTAGCTCTATTAGAATTTTTTGGAGGCGCTTCTGCTTTTTTGGATCGCTCCAAGCTTTGGACTTGTTCGCTTTTGCTAAAACTCCCTTTATTTTTGTTTTCAGATTTTCTTCCGGTTCTTCTTCCGAAGTACCTGCCTTTAAATCCGCGATGCGTTCTTTAATCTGAGTTAAAGATAGACATTCAGCGATCGCCGCTTCCAGAAGCGACTTTCTAGCCTGCTCGTCTTTAACTTTGGCGATCGCTCGCGCCTTGGTATACTCGATCTGACCTCGGCGGAGGGCTTCTTGGATGTCTGACGGCAGCTTCAGCAGTCCCAGTCTATTGCTGACGAAAGACTCCCATGACATCCGCCCCAATTCGCTAAAAACCTTGACAACTATTTGCATTTCATGATGAATGATAACGTTATCATTCATCCTCTGTACGTCATTTTGCATCCGGTAGAGCAACCGTACTACCTCTTCTAGATCGTATTCAAGGTGATGGGAGAGCAGTTGCAATATCCCCTCCGTTTCTTCGACTGGGTTGAGGTCTTCGCGCTGGAGATTCTCAACTAATGCGACGCGCAGAGCTTGCTGTTGTGTCAAGTCCCGAATGATAACGGGGACTTCTGTCAATCCCACTTCTTTTGCAGCTCTATACCGCCTTTCGCCTGCTACTAGCTCGTATTTTTCCTCTCCCAAAGGACGGACTAACAGAGGTTGGAGAATTCCATCAGTTTTTACTGACTCCACCAAAGCCTGCATAGCTTGGGAGTCGAAGTATCGACGAGGTTGAGAGGATGGAAGCTCGATCGACTCAATCGAGAGCTGTTTTTCTGCCGTTGGTTCTGCTACTTCATCATCTCCAAACAAAACGCTCAAATTGGCCTTACCTTTATAGGGCTGGTCATTCTTACTTGACATTGAGTTTCTCCATCTTGGCGGATAGCTGGTCTAATATTTTGACGACGGGATTTTTAGGTTCGTAAACAGCAAGCGGGACTTGTTTTTCGGAAGCATCCGCGAAAGCAGTTATTCGCGGGATGGGAGCGTAAACAGGGCCAAAGGTCGTAAACTGCTCGTTTATGGCTTTGAGAGTCCGCTTGTCCTGAGAGTTGGCAGCAGCATAGCGAGAGGGAACAAAACCAGCTATCTGCAAAGAGCGGTTTCCTTTCTTTCTGATTCTCGCTACGGTTTGCAACAGGAGGTTGGTGCCCTCAAAGGCTTTGTAGTGAGTCTCAACGGGGACTAAGACGTGAGTAGCGGCTACCAGGCTGATATAGCTGAGCAACCCTAAACTGGGAGGGCAATCTATGAGGATGAAATCGTAGTTGTCTTGAATTGGGGCGATCGCATCTCTGAGGCGAACTTCCCGAAAATCCATGTTAACCAGTTGAATTTCCGCCGCGCTGAGGTTGATGTTGGTAGGAGCCAAATCCATACCGTGAATGCCCGTGTGGATGGAAAGAGGTTCCTCATTGACAATGGCATCAAACACAGTTTTATCCAAATTCTGAGAGTCAACCCCCATGAAGAGCGTTAGAGAACCTTGAGGATCGATATCGATGAGAAGAACCTTGTGGCCTCGTAAGGAGAGGTGGTAGCCGAGATTGAGCGCGATCGTGGTTTTCCCCACACCGCCGGCTTGGTTGAACAGCGAGATTATCTTTGTCATGAATTGCCCTCCGGTAGCGTGCCACCATAGTTCCAAAACGGAGTGCAAAAGGAGGTGGCGGTTAAAACTGTAAGCATATTTGCATTTTTGTTGAAGTCTGGGGATATCTGCACTTTTTGCATAAACCCTATTCCCTGACCGTTTTGTAGAAAAACTTATAGTTATAGTCTCATGTTAAGGTGATATTTTTAAAGGCGCATTCGAGATTTTTTTATTTTTCCCCTGGTTTGACAATTAGCAAGAGTCATAGAATTTAACCGCGCCGCAAACCCACCCCATTCGGCTGAGACTTCGACGGTGAGAGCAGTTTGACTGAGCTCACGGTCGAAAAGCCTTCAGGGGGGCGAGAGTTATCTACTTGAGAACCTAATTTTTCGCTCGTTCTGTAAACTCCTAAGCTCGCTGCTTCATTGGCTTATAAGGGTAAGGATAGTTGATTGTTAGTTTGATTGAGCCAGGAAGTACCTCTGGTTGATTAACAATGCAGTAAATGAGATATCCCGCCCGTTCCACTTCTGTCCAAGCCAGAGGCGAGAACTGGGCTGACTCACAAATGGCGCGTTTAACCAGTCCCGGTCTGCTGCGGTTCTCAAACAGAGCTTGCACGAACTGGGTGGGATTGGCTATGGCCGGAGACAGAAGCTGGCAGAATTTTCTAGGATGAACAGTCCGAAGGTAATTGAGAGTAGCTTGTCCATTGAGTGCTTCAATTAGAGATGGGGAAATTTGCAAGTGCTGGAGTAGCAAGTCAATATCTTCCTCAGTATTGCTTACTGCCCATAAATTATTCTCGATCCATCCCCAAACTATCTGCTCAACCTCTTTGAGCGTAGCTACGAGAAAGCGATTTCCTTTGTAGGTAAATCCTGATACGTGAGGTAGTTGGGGAAGAGACCAATCGGCAAGGGCGCGATCGCTGTCCAGTAGCAATAGGACGGATGCTAGTATGTGTCTCCTGCTGTGTCGCAGCGGATCTGCCGGTACAGGCTGTCGAGAGCTGTGTTGATGGTCAAACTGCATGGGAACGCCGTTCTCCTGTTGACAGTAAAAGTTACTTATTTAAGCTAAAAGCTAAAGGCTGTAAACTAAATCCGCCGTCCTTCCTAATTTCCCGCCTCAAAAGTCATTGGCAAAATTACTCTGGCGGACTATTCAAACGCGATTCAGATGCAAAAACTATCGTCCGAGTGGTTGTTGTTTGTTCTAATTCCAGCTAGCCACAGCAATAGGCATTTGTTCGACTACTTTTTGATACAACAAGTACCGCTTTAATGTTCTGTGCCTTGAGAACTAAAGTTAGTTACAACTGAAGGTGTACTGAGAACGACAACAGCGCATGATAGGTTGATTGCTAAAAGATCGACGCGCTTTTAGATGGCGGAATACTTATGTTTTTAGACACCATACAGAGATTTTCCCCTGAGTATATTTTGAGGCTAAAACAAATAGGGCTGGCTTTTTTTGAGAAGATAGCAACTGATCGAGCAATAGCTGGAGAAACCCAAGATTTTTACCAGGGATTACTTGCAGGATTGGATCTGGGAGTTAAATTAATAGACGAAGAAAGCGGAGTACAAACGCTTAGCCTTTTAGAAGCTAAAATAGCAACTTTTATCAATGATGGAGAAGATAACTTACCCCATCAACCTCTAAGTTCGAGTTCAGTAGAAGGCGATTGTAAGCTATCCATTTGTAGGTTGCCGGCTAGCTCCATTTCTCAACTCAGACAAATTGGAAGACAAACCGATTGCGAACTTGTTATAAAAGATTGCATCTGCATCGGCGAGACTCAAGATTTCTATCACGGCTGCCTTGCTGCTATTGATTTTGCCCTGTCCTTGGCAGGTGAGAAATATGCCTATGCTCAAATCAGTCTGGTAAAAACTAATGCAGCCAATTTCATCGAATTAAACAAAGATTGGGAGCGCCGAGTTCTTGAGCTTAAAGGCTTATCTTCCTCAAAAAGGCAAGATTGGCAACCAAAACAAAATTTGCTTGTCGAGCTGTCCCAAATAGATGGCGACAATCAAGTTGGGACGCTGGGCAGTGAAGGAGAGGGTGATGAAGCTGATTCGCGATCGACAAAAACAGGAACTTTAGAAGCTGAACAGGAGCAAGAGTTGAAGAGCGATCGCTCTGATTCTAGCGAACTAATCGTACCTCTTGCTTTAAGCAATCCGGCTATTTTGAAATACCAGAATGAAAGTGAAGAGGGAGTACGAGAACAGTTTACAGAAGAGGTAGTAAAGCTGCCAGAAGAAGAGCGTTTAGAGCTAGAGAATTTGCTCTCTAGGACTTTATTAGATGGCTGCCAACAGTTGAAGCTAGGGAAACGCAAAGTTATAGAAGATTGGACAGCATTTTTAGAGGAGGGTGAAACAATCAGGGTGATTTCAGATAGAGACAGCCACATCGTACTGCGAATTACTTTAGAGGGTGAAGTGCAAAGCGCTCTATCTTATGGCGATGCAGAGGTATTGGGTACAACTGTTAAAGAAAACTCAGAGAATTTGGCTATATTCTCTAATTGGTTAGAGCCGATAATTCCGAACCCGCCAGCAGGCGATTTTATTCCTGATTCAGTACCGCCAGCACAGACAATGGATATTCAGCAGGTAAAAATGGCTGAGTCTATCCTGCCAACGGCTCAAAGAGCTTTTGAGTATTTACTCGATCGTGCTCCCGATCGCGTGGAAGAGACTGACGAGTACACTCGCGTTCGGGTAGGAGATTTGTACGATCTTATCGTGGGAGAGTCGGAAGGGGTTTCGGTGTCTTCTCTGACTGTTTCTGTCCGAGGGGAGTTAATCAAGGTTCGCGGAGAAGATGTGGTTTTAGCTCAGGGTATTTCCTCTGAAGATATTGATTTTTGGGCAGTGGTTGCAGAAGAGCTAGATCGGATAGAGGCGAGGAGTAGGGATTATGAGCGAGCAAAACCAGATAGTCAAAGTGGTTTAGGGGGCTGAATTCCTGGAAATACCCCTCTTTTGTCACTATGGGAAAATAAAAATAAGAACCTAATTTTTTACGCTCTTCTGTCACTTTAAGCAGAGGAAAATAGGAAATCAGGGGTAAAAGTCTTTTTAGTAATAGGACTGGGAAAGAAATTCATCAAAGAAATCAGCCGAGGAAATCCCAAAGATAATTGCGGAATCGGAAATACCCCTCTTCTGTCACTTTCGGCAGAAAATAATCCGGGATGCTTAGAGCATAATACTTTTATCAAAAATCTTGATTTCTGCCATTTCCCAGCATTTCTCAATGCTTTCATAACGATTCAGACGAAAAGCCGCCCATCCCAATTCATTTTTGCTCATTTTCAGGGCATATTCTACCCAATTTCTGCAACCGTATAAATTCCCGACATCTTTGTAGCTAAGGTCGGGGATTTCTGTCATCACATACCAAGTAGAGTTGGCCGGTAAAGTTTCTGGGTCTGTGGTAACTTCCCAATATCTTCGATATCCTTTTTTGCCAAAATTTATTTCTTTTATAAAGCGCTTTTCTTGAGTATTATCCCTAAAAATGCGATTAAATTTACGCCATTTACAGCCCAGTCCATGTATCTAGTTTCTCCCGAAACTGCTTTTGCTCTGGCGATCGCACCAGTAGAGGAGCGATCGCAAACACGATCATGCTGACATAGGCGAGAAAACCAAATAGAGCCAGAGGTTGCCCAAACACCGTTGCATAAGGACTGGAGAGGACAATATCACAACCTCCAGTCGGACAAGCTGCTTCGTTACCAGCTAACTTGCTATAGGTCAGATAAGCCGTCACGGCTGCCCCAATTGACGCAATTCCTGCCATCAAGGGACGTGACCAGCGATGAATCCAGGGGGTAGAACGTTTACGTCTCATGGTTACGAAACAAAGAATAACGTGGATATTGAGCAAGCAATTGGCTTCAGTCGATTGAACACTAGCTCAATCTAGTTGTTGACGGCTCATAGTGAGAGCATTGACGAACGCCTTTGGCTACGTCTGCCAGCAGTTCATCCGCTAAATCTAAAAGCGTTGCAATTCTCCTATCAGCAAGCTCGTAGTACACAAATCGACCCTGTTGCTCGCGTACAACCAGGTCGCAACAGCGCAGACAACTGAGATGATTAGACACGTTTGATTGGTTAAGCCCCGTTTGTTGAACAATTTCGCTCACTGTTAATGGGCCGCTCCGCAAGGTATTGAGGATAGACAAACGAGAGGAGTCAGAAAACCCTTGAAAGAGCTTTGCCTTCAAGTCCGCCGTTTGAGTGCAGGTAGTCATTTGCTGATTGGTAGGCTTTAGACCCTAACATATTAGCAATTGCTGATACATTAATAATATATCAGTAATCGCTAATGTATTACACATCAGTCAGCACTGATATGTCTATCTCAACCAGAACACATTTTTGAAGGGCTGCGAAAATGAACTCAGCTTCAGCACTGAAAACCTTACAGGCACAAATTGGTGGAATGGACTGCGGCGGTTGTGCCAAGACGATCGAAGCAACGTTGCAGCAACTTCCCGGAGTCGCTGAAGCGAAGGTCAGTTTTGCGACAGAACGGCTGAACGTAACTTACGACGCCCAGCAAGTGAATGAGGTCACCATTCGCGATCGCGTCATCGCATTGGGCTACACCCTTAACCCCATGCCAAATCAGTCTCCTCCAGTTCAACTCCCCTCGACTCAAACCCTCCAAGCCCATGTCGGTGGCATGGACTGTGGTGGTTGTGCCAAGACCATTGTCGCCAATCTACAGCAGTTACCTGGAATCGCTGAGGCAACGGTTAATTTTGCTTCAGAACGATTAAAGGTGACTTACAACCCGCAACAAGTTAGCAAAACTGACATCATTCAGCGGGTGACGAGCTTAGGATACACAGTCGAAGCAGACAGAAACTTTGACAGAACCGACGATATACCAACTTCAACCGATCAACCTGCGACTGATTCGCGATCGCGCCAGTCTGACCTAACCGGATGGCAGTTCTGGTTAAAAACCCGTCGAGGGCAAACGGTTGTTTTTAGTGGCATTGGCTTGCTCTTAGGCTTGATTGCAGAGCGTTCATTGCTACTGTCGCTAGTGGCTCAGGGGTTTTATGCAATCAGTTTAGTCATTGCCATTGTGCCCATTTTACGAGCTGCCTGGATTGCGCTCAAACTCCGTCGAGCCGACATGAACCTGCTGATGACTTTAGCCGCAATTGGGGCAGCTATTCTCGGTCAGTGGTTTCAGGGCGCACTCGTCATTTTCCTCTTTGCGCTGGGAACAGCACTACAAAATTTCACACTTGGTCGCACCCGCAATGCGATTCGAGACTTGATGGATCTGACTCCTGCAACCGCAACAGTCAAGCGCAATGGGCAAGAAGTTTCTGTTTCAGTGGAAAGTGTTCAGGTAGCCGAGGTTCTGACGATTCGCCCCGGACAACGAATTGCGCTCGATGGTGTTGTCATCTCTGGTGTCAGTGCAGTAGATCAGTCTCCGATTACTGGAGAGTCGTTGCCAGAGAATAAGGAAAAAGGAGATCAAGTATTTGCAGGAACCTTAAACCAAACAGGGTTTCTAGAAGTGGAGGTAACACACACGTCCAAAGATACAACCGTTGCTCGGATTGTTCATCTGGTGGAAGAGGCACAAGAGAGCCGTGCGCCAATTCAGCAATGGGTCGATCGCTTCTCTGCCATCTATACTCCAATTGTCCTGATTCTTGCGGCTGGCATTACACTCGTTCCCCCGCTCCTGTTTGCTCAGCCCTTTCAGCCCTGGTTCTACAAAGCTCTGGTGTTGCTGGTCATTGCTTGCCCCTGCGCTCTGGTGATTGCGACGCCTGTTTCGCTCATTAGTGCGATCGGAGCCGCCACTCGTAAAGGAGTGCTCTTCAAAGGTGGAAATGCGTTAGAAACTGCGGGACGGCTCACAACATTAACCTTTGACAAGACAGGCACAATTACTCAAGGGCTGCCTGTGGTGCAGAAGGTACACAATCTGGGAGCGATGAGCGATCGCACGATCTTGATGATCGCTGCCTCGTTAGAGCAACAATCAGAACATCCGTTGGCAAAAGCGATTGTCGCTGAGGCAACGGCTCAAGGATTGGAGCTAGAGTCTCCAGAATCCTTTACTGCTATTCCTGGCAAAGGAATTTGGGCAAAATTTGGACTGGTAATCTACTTTGTGGGCAATCGTCGATTGTTTGAAGAACAAGACATTGAACTTTCAGCCGTCGCTCAATCGCTCCTGGCAAAAATTGAATCTCAAGGGCAAACTCCCGTGTTAATTGGAACACGACAGGGATTGGTGGGGGCGATCGCGCTTGCAGATGGACTACGGCTTGAATCTACAGAAGCCATGCGGTTGTTGAAACAGATGGGGCTGAAACGGCTCGTCATGCTGACGGGCGATCGAGCAGAAATCGCACGACAGGTTGCTCAGCAAGTTGGGATTGAAGAGTATCAGGCTGAACTACTCCCCGAAGATAAATTGCAAGCGATTTACAAATTGCGTCGCTCTGGTGTTGTCGGCATGGTTGGAGACGGCATCAACGATACACCTGCCTTGGCTGCTGCTGATGTTAGCTTCGCTGTCGGTAAAATTGACGTCGCATTAGAAGTGGCTGATGTCGTGCTGGTCGGAAATGACTTAAGGCGATTAGCCTATGCGATTCAACTGAGTCGTCGAACCCTATCGGTCATTCAACAAAGTATTGCAGTTGCCTTAATTTTGAATGCGACGTTTATCGTTTTAGGCGTTTTTGGAATCATTGGACTGCCAATCGCCGTCTTTGAAGATATGGGGTCTTCCTTGCTCGTAACACTCAATGCTATGCGTTTATTTCAGAGTAAAGTCAATGAATGGAATTAAGCTCTGGGGGCGTACATGATGACCAAAACACCAGCCAAAGTGATCGCTGTTCCGAGCCAGTCCATGCGATCGGGTATCATCTTGTCCACTTTCCATCCCCAGATGATAGATAGGATGATGAAAATCCCAGCATAGGCGGCATAGGCTCGTCCTAAGTTTGCAGGTTGAAGCGTTGCCACAAATCCATAGGCAGTGAGTAAAATTGCCCCACCCAATGCCAGCCAGCCACTTTTGCCTTCCCGTACCCACAACCAAACCAGGTATCCACCCCCGATTTCAAACAAGCCCGCCATGACAAAATAAAGTAGCGATCGCAGAATAACCATATTACACAGTAGAACTTTGAACTGAGTGGGGTGTAGCAGTTGCAACCATCAATCCCCAAATTAAGCCAAACCAAACTGTAGAAGATTGTTGAATGCAAAACCCGGCACAAGAGAGCAACTAATGAAACTCTACCTGCGTGTAGCACTGTTGATGGGATAAAGCCGAGATAAGTGCAAAATAGGACAGGATGTAAAGTTTTGTAACAACCACCCCTTTGCGATCACCAACCCCGTTTTTGAGGCAAACTAAACCAAAACCCCAACGCGCCCCCATGCCTAAGATCCATGAGTGCGATCGCTGTCTCCTCTACGCGCGCAATCCTTACTTAGTCTGTGCCGTGCATCCCACAGGCCCTAACACTAATATTTGCATTGACTTTCAAGAAAACCCCGACGCCCCGCCGGAGGAACTATGGGAACCCGAAGGTGCAAGCTACTACAACGGCGAACTTATCCTGCAACCCCGGCAGCGGTGGACACGCCTTGCAACAGTTAGAGCTGCTGGACACGCATCCACTATTTACTGGCCGGTGTCCCCGGTGTGAAATGACTTATCCCCAATATGAAACGCCTGCGATGCATTGGGATTGTTCGGCTTGCGGGTGGATGAATGATGCGGTTTGAGGCGATGGTCGCAACGGTGTACAGTAAGAATAGGAAACAACCGTACTATTCATTAACACAAGAGCTATTGATTAAAAAAGGGGGTATAAAAATTGAAAAATAACTGGTCGGTTAGTCGCGCTCAAGTTCTAAATACTTGTGAACGACAATACTATTTCGATTATCTTGCACCTGCTAGAATTAACAGCCGAGATACTACGCTAAAGGAAATAGGCTTTTTAAAAAAGCTAACCAATATCCCCATGTGGCAGGGAAATATTTTCCATTCTGTAGTTGCTAACTCCCTCAAGCGTATTCAACGGAGAGACTCTTTGCTATCAAAAACATGGCTTAGGAGCTTAAAAAATAAGGTAGAGAAAGAATGGGCATTTTCTGAGAGTAGAAGTTTTCGCGAGACTCCTCAGTTAATTGACAAAACTGGTGGATTAGCACTGTTTGAACATGAATATGACCTGGAACTCTCAGGTAAAAACTCTCAGGTAATACTCCAGTTTATCGAAGCATTAGTTAACCGATTTACTGCTTGGGTAGAACAGACCGATCTTATAAAAAAAGTTCAAAGTGCAAAGCAAATCTGGATTGAACCTGATATCTACGGTTCTCACGCACCCGGTTTTGTAATTGATAATGTCCAAGTTATCGCTAAAGTAGATCTCGCCTTGGTTACTGCCGATAAAAAATTCACGATTTTCGATTGGAAAACAGGGAATTCTTCATCAAGACTATCAGGGCGAAATTCGCAAGCGGAGTTCCAAATAAGTGTGTACCAACTTTGGCCTCACTTGACTTTACAGTATCCTTTAGAAAGTATTGAGGCTCACGTAGTTTATTTTGGAAGTGATCCGGTAAAACATGAGACATTTACAATGGATCTAGAACAACGGGAATATACGCTTTCCTCGATCCGTCGTAGTATTGCTTACGTTCAGCGCTTTAGCAATAATGATGATGAATTAAACTTTAGTTTAGGAGATTTTGATTTTGCTAACTCAGTTGGAATTTGTCAGCAATGCCACTTTAAAAAACTTTGCCAAAGAGTGCTTGAAGTATGAATAAATTAGAACCAACCCTACACCTTGCAGCCACACTATATCCCTTACTTGGTCTTGAAAAGATACGTTACCGCTTTCGTTTATTGAAAGTGCTAGATAAAGTACCGCAAGATAATAACAAATCTATCAGAATTCAGCGGTGGGCAGACAGGTTATGGCGTGAAGAATTGCGCTGTCCCGTTTACCCTACCACACGTTTTGATGGAACGGGATTTCTAATTCCTGATGGAAGTAGCCCTTCTGTAGGGAATATTATAGAAATCACAGATGTACCTGATAAGGTCTATCACATAGAAGTGACAGATAAGACCTTTGAAGTAACTATTGAAGAAGCTGTGGGAAGTGAGAGAGAGCTGGTGTGTCGAATGTTGGAAAGACCTTTTACAGATAAATTTCAGGCTTTAGAAGATAAATTTTGGCGCTCAGATTGGAAATTATTTTTTCGTCAAGTTCCTGAGAACGAAGGAGTAGAAAGAGATATTATCAATGCTTACCGCGGGCTAAAATTTGGTGTTGTTTTATTGCAAAATGGCGGAATTCACTTGGCGGCTGATATACGAACGAGATACGTTAGCAAAAAATCTCTACAGGAGTATGCGGAGGAGGAAAAACAGAATATTTTACAGAAACACATGGATTTAAGCATTCGAGCTGATGAAAGGGCTTATTTTCTACGTGATAATAATGTTATAAAAATTCCGTGTCGTTACACAGGAAATACAGAAAAAACTATCAATGAGTATACTTTTGATTTGCCAGAAAAAACTATATACGAATACTATTGTTCCCGCTATCCAAACATCACAGTTCATCCCAAGGAAGCAGCAATTCTTGTACAAGATCGGGCAAAAGAAACATCTATAGCAGTACCTATTTCGCGTCTTTTTCCTATTTTCACAACAGAATATGAAGGAATTCGGAAATGCTCAATTCGTTCTCAGATGGCTCCAGACGAACGAGTCAATACTATCTCAACCTTCCTTAACGAACTGTCTGACGTAAAATATGAAGATATATCAGTTTCCATTCAGCAGTCTTACTTAAAAAAAGAAAGAAGCATTTTTCTCCCTCCGCGCTTAGAATTTGGAAAGGGTGAAATTCATAAGCCGTTTCCTAAAGGTTCAGTTCCTCCTAAGACAAATCAGCTATTCGATAAGTTGATTGTGGGTTGGGCATCAAGTAAGCTAACAACACTTTATAGAAATGGAGCATACCACAATGAGCCTATTCCTAACTTAATTCTGTTATATCCACAAATACTTGAGAGGCCTACTCGCGAGACTTTTGTGCAAGACTTACAGCATGAAATTAAACAACAGACAGGACAATCTCCTCTGATTGTCCAGCAACGATCCTATCAAATTGGGCGCCACGAACGTAGGGGAAGCTCGTTGCTTCGTATGCTGGCAGAGGTACGATCGAACAATTCTAAATCTTTAGCAATTATTGTTCTATGGGATAATTTCTTAGAAACCGTACATGGTGAATTGAAGGAAGCTCTCAGCCCCGTTCTGTCCCAATGCGTGACTGAAAGAGTAGTTTGCAACATTGCAAGGAAACACAATTCTCAACTGGCTGCGAGTCAGTTACAGAATCTAGCTCTAGCGGTATCAACTGAAGCTGGTATCCAGCCCTGGGTTATAGCAGATCCGTTACATCACGATTTGCACATTGGTATCGATTTGCTGTTTGGCAAAGTTGGATATCATTTTCTCTACGGAACAGGTGGAAGGCTAATCCAGCAACACTTCGGGAACTCTACCGTAAAAGGGCGAATGCACGAAGCTATCAAGAAGCCAGAGTTACGCAAGCGTCTTGAGGAAACTATTCGGTCTATCGTTCAAGATGGTCATCAAATTAAAAGCATTATTATTCATCGGGATGGTCGGTGGTGGCCTAGTGAAAGCTTAGCGCTCCAAGAAACGGTAGCACGTCTGAAAAAGGAGGGTATTTTACCAGAAGATTTTCGCTGTGCCGTCGTAGAAATTCGTAAGAGTCACTTACCTGTACGTTTGTTTACTGTGGTAGAGGAAAATAGCCGAGAATTTCTGCAAAATACGCTGTTTGGGACTTACTTGATTTTAGATTCACAAAGAATTATCCTAACCACTACGGGTAGACCTGGAACATGGGATAGTTCGCGCGGTAAAACAGCCAACAATTTGCTCTTGGAAGTTGTGGAAACCATTGGCAACTTCAACATCCAAGAGATTGCAGAAGATGCGTATTATCTTACACACCTAAATTGGAACGCGCCAAATATCGAGATTGCACTTCCAGTAACCATACGGTGGACGGATCTAGCTCTGCGCGAAACGTTCCATCCAGAAATTGAGGAGGAAGATGAAGAAGAGTTACAAGAAATTGAATCTGATGATTTGGATGATACAATCCTTAATAAGGAGGAAGCGAACTTATGAGCAAATTAGGGTTCGTATCTGGACATCTCGAGCGCGAGCAGCAACTGCTCCGCGAACTGAACTCAGCTCTACTGGCGCTAGAGGCTGAAGCTTTGGGTAAAACTGCGGACCTAGGTTTTTCAGAGGAAGATGTATTGAGCAGCCGACAGATCCTTCACAATTTTGTCAGTCGTTTGGAAGCAGCACTAGGAGAAAGTAAAGCTACCCCGACAGATATTCAGGTGCTGGTCTATCGGATCAAGAATCACAAGAAGCCTCTGGAAGACTGGCAACAGGATCTCAAAGAACTTGCTAACAAATTACAAACTTCCGAGCAACTAAGAGATGCAGATATGCCAATTTTAGAAGACATTCTCTCACTTTTAGATAGCGAGTTTGTTGAAGGTATCCAGCGCCTTTATTTCCGATAAACTATGGCAAATTTGGAGTATCTCAAAGCCAAGACGGCTGAATACGCAGTCGTCTTGTGTCGCATTGATAAAGAGCTTCAGGCTCTTGCAAGTAAAAAAGTAGAATATCAATGGTTAATAAATTATCTCCAACAGAAGCTAAAAACTACACAAACTCTTCACAAAGACCTTCAGTCGATTGTAAAAATTGGTTCTTCTAGACTGCTTCAGAGAGCACTTCCGATTGTTCATGACATTGAATACTCTATATTGCTCTTTAACTACTATTATCTACCCGCGCTTCAGAAGGAAAATCAAGCTGATTTAGCTTTAAGAAAACTTCTTCTCTTGAGTGCAAAGCGATGCGGTCTTTTTTGGCTCAAGGATATTGCTGTAAATCTGAATGGACAACTTGCTACTCTTCCAAATCCACCGGAGGCTCCATTGATTTTTGCACCACCACAACTGGCAGTTTCACTGTTGGAAATGCCAGGACTTTATCATGAGCTGGGACATGATGTTTTCCAGAAAATTCACGAAATTGCTGAGAATCTCGGTACCGAGATTTACTTATATTTCAATGAGTTGCGCCAGAAGTCTGGACCAATAACTCCTGAGCGAAAAATTGAACGTAATCAACAATTAGACCAAGCTGTGCAATATTGGAATACAAAGAGATTGAATGAAATTTTCTGTGACATTTTCGGCACTTTCGCTTGTGGAGCGGCTCACTACATCTCATGTGTCGATATGGGGCTTCGGTCTGGTCACGACCCATTCGATGTTGATTTTGGGGACGAACATCCACCTTTGTCAGCACGAGTATATGCTTGCTATAAAACACTGACTCCTAACCAACAAAACGAACGGAGTGTAATTACAATACGTCGCGCCTGGGAGAACTACAAAAAAGCTTATACCCAAGAATATAATTTCAACTTGATATGTTCAGAGGCTTTATTAGACCGTATAGTAAAAGTAGCTATTGATAATATTGAGAATTTTATGCCAAATTCCCATCGTTATGAAGTTTCGTTACCAGACAACGGTCAAATTCATGAAATTCCGCTAGATGCCTCGCTAGAAGATCTTCTCAATTGGGCAGCTCATATTCTCCTGACTTGTCCAGAGTGCTATGAAGCTTGGGAAGCTAAAGCATTTAAAATATTGGGATTTTGTGATTAACATAGCTGTAGTTAAAGGCAGTTTTCTAAAAGAGAACTTTTTGATGATTTCTACTTATACTTCTCGTAAAACTTAGTGTACAAGTGAATAGGGGTAAAGCCCAAATACAGACTGTTCGAGGACGCAATGTAAAGAAATGCGTACCCCATCGCTACTCCCAGTCAGGCGAGCGAAATAGCGAAGTTGTCGCAAAGGGCAAGGTAGCACTTCAAATTCTTACCCGATAAGGGTTTGAAGTGCTTGCTATTTCATTCGAGAAGTCGCCAATTCAGGGGGCGACAAGCACCCCCGAAGCCTGACGGGCTAGGGTTTTCGTGCGATAGACCCGTCAAAAAAAATTCTGCTTATTGACAAAAATATCTCCCGAGGGAAAAGAATACCAAGTTGTGATAAAAAAGAAGGATCTCGCTAATACCACAAGACCCCAATTAATAAATGTTACCATCATTCTATCATGAAATCCTCGAAAAATATCTCACACCAGCACAATTACTTACCCTCCAGATGCTAGTATGGTTGTTACAGTCTCAAAAACAAGTTAGAATTGAAAGATTAGCTGCCACTCTACCATTGCCGATCTTACAAAGTAGTCGCCGCCGTCACATACAACGATTTTTACAGATTAAAGCCCTCAGCATACTTGTACTCTGGTTCCCGATCGTGAAACAGGTGATATCTCGTCAAATCGCGGTCGGGAGTCAATTAGTCCTTGCATTGGATAGAACCCAATGGAAGGAGTATAATGTTTTAATGGTAAGTGCGCTCGTTCAAAAAAGAGCGTTTCCCCTATTCTGGACGCTGCTAGATAAACAAGGGGCTTCCAATCTTACCGAACAGCAACAAGTATTGCGTCCAGTTATTCGGCTGCTGAAAAGATATAAATTAATCGCGCTCGGCGACCGCGAATTTCACAGCATAGAATTAGCACAGTGGCTGCACCGCCAGCGTCTGAGCTTTGTCTTGCGTCAAAAAGGAAACACAACTTTCCGAGAAAAAAGACAGGCATTCCAATCGATCGATACTATACCCGTAAAGCCAGGAATTCATCTCTTCTATCCAAAAATTAGTTGCACTAAAAAGAAAGGTTTTTCTCGCTTTAACCTAGCTGCTTCCTGGAAAAGAAAATATCGGGGTCAGCAAGAAGATGAACCTTGGTATCTGTTAACTAATCTACCGGATTTAAAAAGTGCGATCGAGATTTACAGTCAACGTTACGGCATTGAAGCAATGTTTAAAGACTGTAAGACTGGAGGATACAATCTGGAGGGTTGTCAAGCATCACCTGAGAAATTAATTGCTTTGATAATTTTAATAGCTATGGCAATGACAGCAGCCTGGCTTCGAGGTAAAAGAACTCAGCTTCAACAACAGGAAAAATATGTGTGTCGTCCTCAAGACCCCGGTAGAAATAGAAAAAGACATAGCAAGTTTTGGATTGGTTTGTATGGCGAAAATTGGTTAATTGCCAATGAATGCTGTTGGGAGTGGGTGGAATCTATGATGGGATTAGTTCGCAATAAGCAGTCATTTTATCAGAGGGGACTAAAAGCTATAAAGCTTATAGGACAACCACTTTAGCTTCGTTGTCGCCCCCTGAAGTCACACACTAAAAAACCCAGGGGGGGGTGGTTGAATGCGATAATTGGGGTTTTAGGAGGGTCAGGGTGTGGCGATCGCTCTGCGCCGTTTCCCTTTACTAGGGAAGCTTCCCGGCGCGATCTGCACCATCTTTCCTAGAAACTGTTTTGTGTTGTGGAAGGGTAGCAGGAGGCTCGTCGGGAGCACCTTTTTTCTGTCGTTGTGGCTTAGGTGGTTCTTGTTGAGGATCGGACATGGATAATTTCCAAATAGAAAATGAACAAAGCGAACCTACAAATATTAGCTTAATATATAGCTACACCCAGGGTAAACGCATCTAAATTAATTTGACAAACACCTAAATTTGTGCATTACTAAATAACTAAAAAAAACTTTTAAAAATCATTGACTTTAACCACATTTAAGCAAATTAAATCAGAACCTTAAGATTTTCTAAACTTCTTAAAGCCGGATAATTTTCCTTCTTAGATAGGTGTTAGATTTCGAGCATTAACTGGCAGAATTTAAAATTTGCACTAAATAATTATTGTCCATTGCCGCTCGATACCGTTTCATTTTTAGACTTTGTTTGGAAGTTTTTTCTTGTTTTAGTAAATTTATAGCCAAGCGACGTAGAAGTGCAAAATTTTCGGGAGAGTTCTGTTTCCGAATCCGGCTTTCATCTTCACAAAATGTAACATCAAGCGTCCAATGTAAGCTATTTTCAATGCCCCAATGACTGCGGATAGCCCCAGCAATTATCTCAGCATTACTGCTTAAACTACTCAAATAAAAACGAGCTTCAGTCGTGGTTTTATTCCACAGCCTTCGTTCACTAACTATCATGACAACTGTTTTTAATCCCGTCCATAATTCTTGACTGTGCAGAGGTGGTAACTCGGATACATCAACAGTCCAAACTTGTCTTTTTTCCACTCGATGATGTCCAGCTTCTACTTGCTCATAATAACTGTAGTCTCTGCCTAAATAATCTGATTTTTTAGCTACTTCAAACCACTCTTTCACAGCTTGATAGAGGAGTTTTTGATTCCCTTTTAAAGCTAAAACATACTCTCCTTTTTTCTTGATAATCAGAGATGTTATATTTTTTTGACACCCCATAGCATCTATAGTTATTACACTTCCGGCAATTTCTAACATTTCTATTAATTCCGGAATTGCTGTCAGCTCATTGGATTTTTTATCGACTTTTTTTTGTCCTAAAACCAATTGATGAGATGAAGACCAGGCGGTAACTATATGTAGCGCTTTTTGCTGGTCATTTCGGTCATAAGATTGTTTCATTGTTTTGCCATCAATGGCAATCGCGTTTAGTTCTAATTCCCCGACTATGGCATTTACCCAACTCAAAAAGCATTCTTGAAACTGTTGTGGTTCAATTCGGGCAAATACCCGACTAAATGTGTCATGAGATGGTATGCCATTCGGTAATTCTAGAAAGCTTTTTAACCATTCATATTTGGCATTACCATAGGCTTCTATTGCCACCCATCCGTCGGCACCGCTAATGATAGCTAGAATCGCAATCGCTATAATATCTTTGAGTAAGTGTTCTTTACTTCTTTCTATTCTGGGGTCTTTCAAATTGGCAAAATGCTCTAAAAAACTGGCATTTAAAATATTCATTGAAGGCAATGAATCTGTTTGTTTTTGTTGGGAAGTTACAGCTTTACTAAAACCTCTTGCCATTGGTAGCACTCATAAACTACAACAAACTACATTGAAATTTAGTCGGATTTAACTGTAGCATATTTTGGGTTCCAGTTAAGATGCGTTTACCCTGTAGCTACACCGAGTATCGACTTAAACTTACTAATGATAGTATTAATGCACTCAATACAAAATTGAGTTCTATTTTGGCTTTTAGTGCCACCTCAATCATTTTTTCGATCAACCTACCTAACCAAGCATTTATAGCTAGTCCAGGTCATCAGTATATCTGCTATTGCTGCTTGTGGCTAAAGATTGTAGTATGCGTTTTCCTAGCTCTAACAATATATCTAAGCGTTATTGGATTTCGACCTAGAGCTGCGGGAGGCATGACCCCACCCGACCTGTTGATGAAAGAAAACTACTACGATTCTGATGAGGACTGCCGATTAATTATTACTAAAACCTGGATAGAAGCCTTAAAGGAGCTTGAGATGTTGCGAGATCAAAAAGCTAAGGTGGCAGATCGGGCAATCCATACGTTATGTGTTGCCGCCTTTTGTGCAACAGGTAGTGTTATCTTAGCTTCTGTACTTTCAATGTTATAAGCTGGAGCTTTTCAATGTCTGACGCACAGAATCAGCAATCTAACTCCAACGAAGACAAGACATCCCATAGACAAAAGTCAGGTGAGCGAAGTCTGAAGAAACCAGCCCCCGAAGACCCTCCGGCCACTCCTTATAACCAAAGGACAAACTCCATGAATTTCGGGCAGGGTAAATCTGATGGAGAAGTAGAATTCTGATTCCAGAGGCGATCGCTTCGAGTGGATGTTGTGGTGGAATAGAGGAACCCTCCCTAGAAGTTGAAGCGTGACAAATGACTGACCCGCCCATTGAATGAACAACTGGATTTGTTAGATACCGACTATGCCGACATCCTCGCCAGCAGCATCTATACCGCGTTAGAACTACAACTGCTCAGGCTGGGGATTGACCCGGCCGGGGCCCGCACCACAAGCAATTTCCTCGCCGCTTTGCGCCAAAAACCTGAGACTTCCGAACAAGGGGCTACTTTAACCGAAGCATGGTTCGTAGCTTGTGAGTATAAGCCCACCGTTGAAGATCTTCGCTTATTGGCAGAATTTCTGTGGGAGAATCAAGGCAGCGTTGAAGTTGATTAGCTGCTGATAATTTTGAATTGAATTTACTTAACAGAGC
>NZ_JAUBOJ010000008.1:0-25790 GCF_036700185.1 Microcoleus sp. BM001215392
GTCAACTGTCAACTGTCAACTGTCAACTGTCAACTGTCAACTGTCAACTGTCAACAAACTAAATTCCCTTGAGGAGCGATCGCCAATCCCGACAGCGTTTTAGATAAATACGAGCTACGGGATCGTTCGGATTAGTGCGCAAACACTCTTCAAACAATTTTCCCGCTTCTCGAAACTGTTTGCGATCGCACAGTGACATAGCTTCAGTGTATAGAGCCAAATTTCCTCGCTTTGCCGCCAAAACGGACGGAGGATCGGCATCAAATACCTCATAGACTATTACATATTGAGACTTTCCTTTTACCTGTACTTTATCCACAATCCGAATAGCATAATTATCGGGATTGCGCAAGCGTTCCAAAGTCTGCTGAGAAATTAACAAAGGTACGCCGTAATCTTTAGTCAATCCTTCAATCCGAGAAGCCAAGTTAACAGCATCGCTAATCACGGTGCTGTCCATGCGACTGTCGCCGCCCACTGTCCCCAACATCAAAGAACCAGAATTGATGCCAATGCCAATTTGAATCGGGACGTAGCCAACAGTTACACGGTGTTGGTTGTAATCAGTTAGGATATTTAACATTTCAATACCAGCTTTGACTGCATCATCTGCACAATCGCTAAACAAAGCCATAATTGCATCGCCAATGTATTTGTCAATAAACCCGCGATTTCTAGTAATAGCCGGCTCCATTCGCGACAGGTAAGCATTGATAAAATTAAAATTTTCTTGGGGCGTCATAGTTTCTGAAAGCGTTGTGAAATCGCGGATATCCGCAAACAGCACCGACATTTCCTTCTGTACCTGGTCGCCCAAATTGACATCTATAATACTTTCATATCCCAGCAGATACAAAAATTGATGTGGCACAAATCGCCCGTAGGCATCTGTTAAGTCAGATTCGGCATCCAGAGACTTTCCCAAATCTTTATTCAAATCGAAAAGTTCCTTAATCAGTTTCTGGCGCTCGGTTTCAGCTTGTTTGCGTTCCGTAATATCTTGAAAAACTGCGATCGCAAAAGCAACTTTACCGCCTTCAAAAATGGGCATTCCCCAAGTCTCAACGGGAATTTTTTTGCCCTTTTGATGAATTTCCAGATCGTCAGCAGTCGCATTTTCGCCCCTCAAAGCTCGAACGATCGGCAAATTATCAAAAGGGTAGATATTATTAGTTCCCGCGACATAAATTTGATGTGTTTCTGACAAATCCTCAACTTTATTTAACGTCAAAACCCCCTGACCGAGCAACTGCTCTCCAGCGTGATTGATGTAGTAAGGTTTGCCTTGAGAATCAAGCACGGCAACGCCTACGGGAATTGCTTCCAGAAATTGAGCCAGCTTGATTTCGCCTTCGCGCACCGCCTGCAATGCTCGATAGCGCAGCTCACTTTCCACCGTATCGGAATGTTCAGCAGTAGTTTCCAGTAAGATTTCCAGATCCGCTTTTTCCTCCTTCAAGTCTTCCACTTGTTGGCGCAATCTTTCTATCTCTAAAAGTAGCTGTTCTCTAGATGGTTGTTCTTCCAGCATAACCCTAGAATTTGCGCCTCAACTAACATAAAATTGCTCAACAGCCTGCGCCCTAAAATTAATCATTGTCTATAGTAATTCCAACTGCAAACTAGGCATCAGGCGCTGAAAATTCTTCAAAGATTTACTTTGCCAAGCTATGCGTTGAGAGCCTTGTACAGCCATTTGCACCCTGGCTTGTTTGCGCACCTCAATAATAAACTTGGACAGCATATTGATCCCAGAACTGTTCAAAAATTCTAACTCCTGCAAGTTGAGGGTAATTTTCGCCTGTTTTAGGTCGGCTACCTCGCCCAGCAACTGCACTATCGGCGCGTACTCCGCAGGCCCGCTCAGTCTTAGAGAGCCAGCAAAACTTACTGTTGCCGTTGCTGGATCGTAACAGATCCGGTAGTCTTGTGTTTGAATTTCCATTTCCGCAAAAAAAGTCCCTTACATATTATCGATCGCCCGCCCGGCCTATACTCTCAATTGCACCATAGTTGTCACTGAAATAATTTCCGGGTCTTTTTGCACGGTTTTGAACCTCCAGCCTAGTTTGGTTGTATAATCGTTGAGCATGGTCAGCAAGCCCAATCCAGAAGCGGTACAACTTTCGTCAGCAGCATTTTTTTCTAACTGTTGAATGTATAGCTCGCTAGGATCGCAGGTCAGCAACTGCTGAATGTAAGCCTGAAACTTGCCTACAGATGACCTAGAAATGCTATTAGCAACTGAAAAAATTACTCCATCGCTCAGTAATTGCAGTTTAATGTCGATCGGGTGCTCCGAGGTTTCATCATTAAACTTCATCGCATTCTCTAATAACTCGTTAGCAATGTAGCTAACAGCACTTTTAATTTCTGCTTGTCTGTCAATTGTTGAGGGGTCGTCTTCGTTTCCAGGGAAAAAAGTCGTCAAGTAGTCAGCCAGAAAATCGGCGGATAAACCGTTGTTCCGCCACCGCTGCTTGAGGGGGATCGAACTCGGGGAAAATCCAATTATCAAGTATTCTTGGCTAGGTGACTGCTCAATAAAATCACCGAAAGTCTGAATCATATTAGTTGTTATTTGTTATTTGTTAGTTGTTATTTGTTATTTGTTGCTTGACGGTTGACGGTTGACTGTTGTTATTGGTGATTGGTGATTGGTGATTGGCGAGTTGCTACCAATGCCCAATGTTATAAAAGCCCCATCCCTCCGTTTCGCTTCGCTTCGCCCAATTCCCCATTCCCCATTCCCTATTTTTGTTTGAGTACCAGCAATGTGATGTCATCAAAAACTTTTTGTTCGCCAATGTGCGATCGCACATCCTCAATTACAGCGTGCCTAATTTCTGCCGCATTTCCCTGCCAATTAATCTGTATTACCTCCATTAACCTATCTAAACCATAAAGCATTTGCTCCATATTTTCAGCTTCCGTAATCCCGTCAGTGTACAACACTACCACATCTCCCGAATGCAACTGCACAACAGTTTCAGCAACAAATTCAGCAATATCTGCATCCAGCCCGATCGGGAAACCCAAATCGATCGTATCAAACCGCTCGACAGAACCGTTAGAGCGCACCACAATCATTTCTTCGTGCTGGCCGCTCAACTTCAGAATACCCTCCTGATAATCTAGCAAAGCAAGGCTGGCGTTTTTATCGCATTTCATCCGCTGCACGTTATCATAAATTGCACTGTTAATAGCAGTTAAAAATCTCACTGAATCGGGTTCATTGTAAGCGAGCAAAGTTCGGACAGCCGTTTGAACCATAATCATTAAAACCCCGCTTTCCAATCCGTGTCCCGTCACATCGCCAATCCCAATTTTTACTCTACCTTCGTGCTGGAGTACGTCGTAATAGTCACCGCCTACTTCCTCAGCCGCCTCCATAAATCCCGCAATATCTAAGCCCACAACTTCCTTGAGCTCTCGATCTTTTGGTAGGAGCATCTGCTGAATCTTGCGAGTGACATCTAATTCGGCACTCATCCGCACATTTTCGGCTTTTAGGCGATCGTTGAGAACAGTAATTTCTTGGTTTGCACCAACCAAGGCCTCGGCAATATTGTTAAACGCACCTACAACTTGCCCGAGTTCGTCTCTGTTATCCAAAATAATTTTATGCTCTAGATTACCGCCCGCCATTTTTTTCGAGGCTTCATCCAGCACAAGTACAGTTTGCATGACAGCCCTGTAAAAAGACACAAACAAATAAATCACTATTGCACATATTATCAACACAAAAACAGCAACTAAGCGCTTTTTGTCAACAAAAATATCAATCCGTTTTTGCAGGAGAAAGTCTAACTCATTGACACTTTCGTCCCACAGTTCAAAACTCGAATTCAGAACTCGCTCGCTGCCATCGAGATAGGCATAATATTCTACTACGGCTGTGGGATAAATCAGTTTATCTAGTTGCCCGGTTAGTTGCTCTACTCGGGCGTTGAATTGGGTTAAATGCTGGCTTAATTTCGGTCGCAAATTGCCGTAAGGATTATTGCTAAATCCTACGTCCATATTGATTGCTAAATCCTGATTTAGTTCTCTCAATTTGTCCGCTAAAGTAATCAATTTGGCTCTTTCATCAGGTGTGGCATCGGAACGCAAACTACTTCTACCAGAAACCAGCCTAATTTCTGACAAGATTTTTTGCATTTCTGGAATCTTCAGCAAAGTAGCATCCATCAAATAATAGGTATCTAAATCAGGGTCTAATATTAGATTGGAAGTATCGCCGACATGAGCGCTCAATCTATTAATATCTACAGCTAATCTATAATAGACAACATCGTAGGTTTCTAAACTCCACTGCTGGCGGCGCAGTTTAAAATTTTTCCAGGTTTGATAAATATTATTAAAGCTTTTGGTAGACATTAAAGTTATTCCTAACTGGCGCTCGGTATTTTCTAATAATTTAAACTTAGCGTCGATATTAGATTCTAAATTTTTCCGGGACTCTGCATTGCTTGAATTGATAATTAAACCCTGATGATTTAATAGTTGAAGTTGTGGTATGTATTCCCTCAACTGGCGCAGCGGGCGGAGGTATTGATTGCCGTAGATTTCTTTTTGGGTAAAATCAATTTTGCTGTTTATTTCGGAAATCAACAGGTACATGACCAAAGTTAACGGCATGGCAAATAGAAAACCGATCAAGATAAACTTTTGAGGATAGGTCAGTCTATTCATTAAATGGATTCCGAGGGATTTTTTGTTCATAAATGATACATTTAAATAAAATTGTACTCAAAAAGTAGCTATCGCTACAAAAATCTGAATCAGCTCAGAAAAATATAGAAGCCCCCGCAGGGTTGTGGCGCAGAATTCAAAATCTTAGACCCAAGTTATAACTCTCAGATGCACTGCGTTGGAAATAAATCTCAAATTTTCAATGTAAGAATCGACTGACGATCCCTTTGGAAAATCAGAATGCTAAAATTAGTCAGCGAGCGCTTGCTTAATTTTAAAAGCATTCCTGTCCTGCGGTAACAGATTGTGTGGCATCCCTCATACCTCACCCGCTCAGGTCGCATTTTACAGTCTAAAACAGCTTGATTAGTTTTTGCAGTATGAATAGTCATTTGTACTGATCTTTTAGACCAGAATCAGATTTTTTTAAGAATATTTACTTAAGCCGATTTTTTTTTGTATACTTAGAAACTAACAGAAAAAATTAAGTAAGAGCTGGCTAGTGCAAGTTCCGGAAACACAGGTGGCGGCAGCGATTATCAAATACCTGTGCCGCACGACTCAGTAAAGTCCCTTATGCACAAAGGAACAAACAGCACGACTCAGCAGTGTATAAATAAATATCATCTGCATTTGAGCGATCGAGAACGATCGCGCCAGAGTGTAAAGTGAGGTAGAGGGCGTAAGATGAAACCAATCTCCGAAAATAACTCTCAAAACAATCAAAACAAACATCAAAAGCAGCCAAATCCTTTAATCTTGGCTGTGGCAATCGCAGGAATTCTCATCTGGGAAATGTATCCGGCGCTAATCCACACCGCAGCGGCTAACGCTGGTGCTCTCAAACATTCCCTCGCCCAGTGGGAAAGTCCACAGCAGCAAACCGCGCCGCAATTGCCCCCCCAGGCCCTGCAAAAAACCATCAACTCCCGATTGGCTATCAACACTCAGGCTTCAGAATCGGGCAATTTTTTGGCAGCGGATACGCGCCAAAATCCCCCCAACCAATTGCCCGCAACCGTAGCCGCAGCGGTTCGCCAAGAGTTGTCCCGCCACAGTGGGATTGCTGCTAGCAAGTTGAAAGTCACTGAATCGAGCCGCCAAAGTTGGCCCAATAGTTGTTTGGGACTGGCGCAAGCGGAGGAAATTTGCGCCCAAATGTTTGTCGAAGGTTGGCGGGTGGTGCTTTCTGACGGCAGTCAAACTTGGGTTTACCGTACTAACACTAGGGGAAATGTGTTGCGCTTGGAAAAGAAAGCTAGTTAGCCGAATTTGATAGTCACAAGCAGGCCAGAAAGCCTGTTTCAAACAGAGTAAATCTTTATTGGGATTTCTGGTGGGGCGGACTTTTAGCCTGCCCCTTACCTTAATTGTGGAGTTTTTTTCTTTCGATGATGCCGCCGCCCAACAGTACCTCTGAGTCATACCAAACTGCTGCTTGTCCGGGAGTAATGCTCAACTGCGGTTCGTCAAAAATTACCTTGACTCTGGTACCGCTGCCCTTTTCGTCTGCTTCGGATGGTTCCACAGGAATAATTGTAGCGGGGACGGGTTGCGATCGATAACGAATCTGTACAAAAGCCCGAATCGGAGCCGTCGGTTGAGCGACAGAAACCCAATTTACTTTCTGGACATTACACTCAGATTCTACTGCCAACTGGCGATCGCCCACAATCACCCGATTGCCAGCAGCATCAAGTTCAATCACATAAAGCGGTTCTGGTGCAGCAATCCCCAGGCCCTTCCGCTGGCCGATGGTGTAGTGGTGTACGCCGTCATGCTGTCCCAGCACCCGACCGGCCTTGTCCACAATGTCACCCTTTTGCGGCGCAATGTACTTGTCCAGAAAAGCCCGCATCGAACCGTTACTTTCCACCAAGCACAAATCCTGACTTTCCGGCTTGTCAGCAGTGCTCAAGCCAAACTCAGCAGCAATTCTGCGAGTTTGAGTCTTGGTAATTTCCCCCAACGGAAACTCCGTACCCGCCAGCAAATCCTGTGTTAAATCGTACAAGAAATAAGACTGATCTTTGGCTGGGTCGATCGCCCGCAGCAACTGATAGCGACCCGTACCATTATCATAAGTAATGCGAGCGTAGTGTCCAGTAGCAATCTTTTCAATACCCAGCTCCTGGCGAGCATACTCGAGCATCGGCCCGAACTTCACAGTTTTATTGCACTCCGAACAAGGCAGAGGCGTCACTCCAGCACTGTAACCGTCCACCAAAAAATCTACAATACTTGCCTGAAAGACCTCGCGGCTGTCAACAATGTGGTGGGGAACGCCCAAATTTTCGCAAATTTTAGCGGCATCGACCATTCCCTCAGAGCAGCACTGACCTTTGCCTTTCATCAACCACAGCGTTAAACCCACCACTTCATAGCCCTGATGGTGTAAAATTGCGGCTGCTGCGGAACTATCGACCCCGCCTGAGAGGCCTACGACAATCTTGTTCATGGTTCGGAAATAAATTGCTATTTTACTGTTTTACTGTTACGCAAGTTCGATCGAGCTGATTGATTATACCACAAAAATACTACAACTTGCTACTGCTGCTGTTAGCTGAAATTTTAGCACTAATAAGTAAATTCACCTAATTAAGTCTCAAATCCCGATCGCTCACAGGCTTGCTATGTATCTCTTTTTTTTATGCAGAGGGAAGCCGAAGCACCTTCTTGCTTCTTGCTTCTTCCTGCTGACTGCTGACTACTGACTACTTCTTCTACCTATGACTATTGAAAAATTTGTTGTCACCGCCGACCAAATGCGGCAAATAGAAACGAGAATTTTTGCTGCTGGAATGCCCGTAGCAGCTTTAATGGAAAAAGTCGCCGGAATGATTGCTAGACGGATTCAGGCGCTGTTGAAGTCAGAGGGAAGTTCGGCAACGGATTTTGAAACGGATGTAATCGATTTCAAGTATAGAAGGAAAACGGGTGAAGAGGCAAAGTTTGTTAATTTTAAATTGCCAGCAATCGGAGTGTTGGTTGGGCCCGGACACAACGGGGGCGATGCTTTGGTTGTGGCCCGCGAATTACACTTTCAAGGATTCTCAGTAGTTATTTACTGCCCGTTTTCTCAACTAAAAGAACTCACAAAAAGTCACGCTGATTATGCGCGTTCTTTAAATATTCCATTTGTTGACAAAGTTGAATCCCTGAACAAGTGCGATTTGCTGATCGATGGTTTATTTGGCTTTGGCTTGGAACGAGAAATCACTAACGCCACAGCCGCGGCGATTGACGAAATTAATAATTTAAACATCCCGATTTTTAGTATAGATATTCCCTCGGGAATTCATACTGATACCGGAGCAGTTTTGGGAACGGCTATTCGGGCAAAACATACATTATGTTTGGGTTTGTGGAAAATGGCATTTCTGCAAGACAAAGCCTTAGAATATATCGGCAAATCTGAGTTGATTGATTTTGATATTCCCGCCGCAGATATTGCAGCGGTATTGGGCAATTTGCCAGCAATACAACGCATTACCAAAGCAGCGGCAATTCAGCATTTGCCATTACCCCGATCGCCAATTTCGCACAAATATACCAACGGTAACATACTAATTATTGCAGGTTCCCGTCGCTACAGCGGAGCGGCAATTTTGTCAGCATTGGGAGCAAGAGCAAGCGGCGTGGGAATGCTGTCAATTGCTGTTCCTGAGTCGATTAAACCAATGTTGAGCAGTCATTTGCCAGAGGCTCTAGTTATCGGATGTCCTGAAACCCCCAGCGGTGCAATTAGCCAGTTGCCGGTAGCAATTGATTTGGGTTCCTATGATGCGATCGCGGTAGGGCCTGGTCTGACATTGGAAGCAGCAATAGCTGTAGAATCTGTACTGGAGTGCGATCGACCTTTAGTTCTAGATGCCGACGGTTTAAATATTCTCGCTCAACTCGGCACAGTCCCGATTTTGTCGGAACGCTCAGCATTGACAATTATCACGCCTCATCCGGGCGAATTCAAGCGTTTGTTTCCCGAATTAGCCGATCGAATTGGCGAGGATCGAATTGCCGCCACTCAAGCAGCGGCGCAGCTTTGCGGCGCAACGGTATTGCTCAAAGGAGCGAGAGTTTGCATCAGTTGGCAGGATACCTACGCTTCACGTACCCTCACCTATCTCAATCCCGAAAGCACCCCAGCCCTCGCCAGAGGTGGCAGCGGCGACGTTCTCACAGGCTTGTTAGGGGGACTGTTGGCAAGTGCGTTAGCGAAGCCTGCCCCTACGGGAGGCTCATCAACGAAGAGGATCGCCCGCAAATCCCCCCCCGAATCAATTGCAGCAACAGCAGCCTGGTGGCACGCCTCATCCGGAATCGCGGCAGCCAAAGAACGGACAGAATTAGGTGTAGATGCCTTTACTTTGACACAGTATTTAATTCCTACATTGCGAGATTTTTCCGAGTAAACAATAGACCTCTCCCATAAGATTCGATAAAAAACCCAGTTTCTTTCTTTGACTAACTCAAACGAGTGACACTCAAACGAGTGACACTCAAACGAGTGACACTCAAAAAAGTGACTGTGCAATCATAAAACCTAACAGTTATACCTGAAATATCAAACACCAAAACTTAAATCTTGAAAGGAATCAGATTATGTTCACCGAAGAAAGAAGCATCAACAATGAAACTATGGCTCTCGCCGCCGATACTACTGCTCAATCAAATCTTGCAGTTGGTCTGACGACTGGACTAAACAAACCCACTTTACAAATCGGTTCCACAGGTCAAGCTGTCAAGGAACTAGAAACTCTCCTAGCTCATTGGGGATATTATTTCGGCCCGATTGACGGTATCTTCGGCATCCAAGTTCAAAACGCCGTCAAAAGGTACCAACACCGCGTCTTCTTAACTGAAGATGGGATTGTAGGTTCTATCACTTGGCAAGCACTATACTCTGGTGCACCTGTGAATATGCCGACCCTGATGAATGGCAGTTCTGGTAATGCAGTGAAAATTGTTCAAAATGTCTTGAAATTGAACGGATACTATTTCGGTTTTATTGACGGATATTTTGGGACAATGACAGATGTAGCAGTCCGCCAGTTCCAACTCAGCAAGGGTTTAGTGCAAGATGGAATTGTCGGCTATAGAACTTGGCACGCCCTCAGCAAGTTACCGCACTAATAACTGCTGGAATTCTTCAGAATTATGCTGTAACTATAAATGTTAGGTGCGCGCCTCGCAATTTACACCATGTATGGTGTACACCGCGCACCTAACCCATTCACAGTTAACAGCTTTGCTAGCTCAAATGAGTGACACTCAAAAAAGTGACTGTGCAGCCATAAATTCTGCCAGTTATACCTGAAATATCAAACACCGCCCAACTTAAATATTCAGAGAAACCAGATTATGCACACCGAAGAAAGAACCACGAACAATGAAACCTTGGCTCTCGCAGCCGATACTGCTGCTCAATCAACTGTTGCAGTTACTGCGACCAATGCACTAAACAAACCCACTTTACAAATCGGTTCCACAGGTCAAGCTGTCAGGGAACTACAACAGCTTTTGTATCACTGGGGATATTATTCTGGCCTTTTTGACGGTATCTTTGGCGTCCTAGTTCAAAAAGCAGTCAAAGGCTACCAACACCGCGTATTTTTAACTGAAGATGGGATTGTTGCTTCCCTAACTTGGCAAGCACTATACTCGGGCGCACCTGTGAATATGCCTATTTTGATGAATGGCAGTTCTGGTAATGCTGTGAAAATTGTTCAAAATATCTTGAAAATCAATGGATACTATTTTGGTATGATTGATGGATTTTTTGGGACGATGACAGATGTATCAGTTCGCCAATTTCAACTCAGCAAAAATTTACCGCAAGATGGAATTGTCGGTGCTAAAACTTGGTACGAGTTCAGCAAGTTACCGCACTAATAATCGGTTGAATTAACTTTCACATTATTTCCGCAAAGCTCTATATGTAAGGTACACCGCGAGCCTTACATCTAGAGCTTCGATAGTTCGCCATGCAAGTCATCATAAAAATCAGAGGACTTGCATTGCCAACTATCGAACGCTTTTGGCTGTGCCTAACTTGCTAATTATTGTTGATGGAACTGCTGCGCGCGGGAAGGGCGATCGCAAATTCGGTGCCCCTTCCCGGCGAGGAAAAGCATTCTAAGCTTCCCCTGTGTTTTTTAGTAATTATATCGTGGCAAATTGGCAATCCCAATCCGGTTCCTTTACCTTCTACTTTAGTTGTAAAAAATGGCGTAAATAATTTTTCTTTGATATGTTTTGACATCCCAATTCCATTGTCAGCTATCCGAATCTTCACTAGACGATTAATCTGTTTTCCGCTGCTGCTGGTAACAGAAGTAGAAATTGTAATCTGATTGGGGTTGCTCTCAATCTGTTTGTATGTTTTACCAAAATTAGATTCTTCCACAGCATCGATCGCATTAGCGATCAAATTCATAAATACCTGATTTAGTTGTCCCGGATAGCATTCAATGTTAGGTAATTCTCCGTAATTTTTGATGATTTTAATCGTCGGGCGATTTGCCGAAGCTTTTAACCTATGCGACAAAATCATTAATGTGGTATCGATTCCTTCGTGAATATTTGCTGATTTTTTCTCGGTTCCGTCTGTACGCGAGTAATTTCGCAAAGATTGCATGATGTCGCGGATGCGATCGGTTCCCAATTTCATCGATTCAATCATCTTCGGCAAATCTTCTATTAAATATTCTAATTCTATCGCTTCTATTTCATCTAAAACTTGTTGTCCCGGCTCGGGAAAGTTGTCTTGATAAACCTGAACTAAACTTATCAAATCGCTGATATAGTCTGTAGCATGATGCAGATTACCAGAAATAAAGCTGACTGGATTGTTGACTTCGTGGGCGACTCCAGCCACCAGTTGTCCGAGTTGCGAGATTTTTTCAGTTTGAACTAATTGTGCCTGAGTGTGTTGCAGTTGAGCGAGTATTGCTTCTAAATCTTCAGCTTTTTGTCTTAGTTGAGCTTCCGATGCTTGCAGGGCTGTTTCGGCGCGCTTGCGATCGCTAATATCGCGATTAATTACCAGGGCGTGGGGTTGGCCATCGTACTCAAAAAAGTTCGCTTTTATCTCAAGATCGCACAGCATACCGTCTTTTCTCTGTATGACAGCTTGACAGTTGAATTCTTGGCGTCTGCTGACAGTTTGTTGGAATTCGGCAAATAAGTGCAGATACTCTGGGAGAATATAATCCGGCGGGCTTAAATGCAGAAACTCTTCTTGAGAATAGCCAAAAATTTGACATAGTGAGGGATTAGTTGCGATGACTTTACCGCTATTCAATTCTATCAGCGAAAGTCCGTCTGCTACCGTCTCAAATATGGTGCGGTATTGCTGTTCTTTTTGGACGACTTCGACCTGAAACTGTTGCAAACTTTCGAGAGATTCAGCCAACTGACGGGATTTGTGTTGTTCGCGGGCGTAGAGGCGGGCGTTTTCAATGGCGATCGCCGCTTGTGTCGTCAACAGTTGCAACAGTTCCAGCCGATCGCGCGTAAATGCTCCACTCGCCAGATTATTCTCTAAATATACAATACCAATCAACTTACTTTGATACAAAATCGGCGCGCATAAAACCGATTTTGGTTGGCGATTTTTAATATAAGTATCGGCTTGGTAAATTGTTTCTTGACTTGCGTCGCTCAACACCAAGGATTGCTGAGTTTTCGCAACGTACTTGACGATAGAAATAGGAACATCTGAACTTTTTTCAACCAGTATTGAATCCTGAAATGTTGGGGAGTCGTTCTCGTTAGTATCCGACACTTCTACAAACAACTTCCCCTCTCGTTCTAAAATAATACAGCCTTTTTGGGCGCCAGAATTTTCTAAGATAATATACAGCAGTTTTTTTAACAACTTTTCTAAGACAATTTCACTATAAATTGCCCCAGATGCTTTGATTACCGTTGCTACATCCAAGATATTAGCATGACTAGATGTACTCGCCGTTAAAGTTACACCAATTCGCGAGTCTACAGCTTCGGGAAATAAATTACTGTAGTATTGTTCGAGTTGGCGGACTTTTGCTGTGGCGCCCCACTGAAGATAGCAAACTCTGGCATCGTTGAGATAATTTTTGACAAAAATCAGCCGATTTTGTGATAAATAAAATCTCGCTGCTAATTCGTTAACGAATGCAGCATCTTGAATGAAGCGGTTTTTTATCGCCTGGGCGATCGCACTATCGTAGCATTCTGACGCCTCATAGTTTTGTCCCGACAACCGCGCCACTTCCGCCCGGATAGCTAAATATTTTTGCTCGTAATTCTCAGGGCAGTTTTTCGCAAATTCTCGGAGCTTCTCCAGGTCAATATTGAGCTGTTCTAGGTAGATTTGGCGATCGCCCTCACTGGCATTTGTACAAGCAGCAGCCAGGGCGATCGCGCGGTGGAAGCGAAAAACCGGATTCAGAAAACCACCATTAGCAAATGCCAAAAATTCACCACCAATATTAGCATATTCTAGTGCTCGATCGACCTCCCCAAACCAATTCGCCACGGTTAGTCTGTAGAGATAAACTATAAAAGACCCCCCCATGTCTGCCGAGGCTTCAGCAAATTCTAAAAATGACTGTTCATCGATGAAACTTGGCGGATCTTCAGCAGTATCCGCAGGACAAGTAAGCTGGAATATTGTCTGTTTGTTTAGCAAACAATGCGCTAGCATATTGCGGTCTATTTTTTCCAAAACAGGGATAAATTCATCAATAATTGCGGCAGATTTTTGCAGCGATTCATTGCCAAAAAAGCAGATGACCAAATAATTAGCCGCAGCATATCCCGACCACTGATAAGCACCTGTCTCTAAACCGCAGTTAAAAGATTTGATCAGAAAAAGCTTCGACTCATCAATATATTTAATGTGGTGCAAAGTTAAAGCCCCCCACGTAACGAAAATACAAGCGCCTAACTCTTTAGCATCCCAGCATTCATAAAGATTGAGACCCAGTTCTCCTACTGTGCAACCCGTGTCAATTTCACCATATTTAACAATTAAAGTAAAGGAATACACAATGTAGCCAAAGGCGGATATTCTGCAATTACCGTGTTCAATTGTCGCCTGCACCAGCTTCATCGCGCAGAGAAATGGGGCGTTAGGACTGGTAAAGTAAGCAATGGGGTAAAGTTCTTTCAAAATCCGGTGGGCGGCGAGTTGCAGCGGATCGGTGAGTGTCGGTAAATTTGCTAAATGGGCGATGGATTCCCCAATCATCTCTTTCGTCTTCGCCAACTCCCTCAGCAAATACCCATCATCCGGGTACGCCTCAAACTCAATTCCCAAAAATTGCAAAGTTTCGATACCCAACTGATAAGCAGCAGGTAAATCATTTTTCATCCGCAGACAAGTCATCTTCAACTCATTAACCCGACACCGTTCTAACAATGTCCTATTTTGCGGCAAAATCCCATCTAGAATTGCCAAAGCCTTATCATTTTTGCCATTCAAATATTCAGCTTCACCCAATTCAAGATGCAGCGCCAAAGTTAACACATAATAGTCTTCCCAGCTTTGGGTCGGCAAACTATTGCAGCCCAACTGAAAAAAAGTCAGCGCAGTTTCAAACCCTGAAGCAGCTTTCGCAGTTTTGCCGGCCTGCAAGTTTAACTCGGCTAATTCATACCGTTGACTCGACTCGCAAATCAACCCGCGAGCAAAATTCAAATGATTGACAATATCAAAAATTCGTTCTTGGCGTTGGGCTTCGCTGCTTTCGTGCAATAATAAACGCCCGATCGTCAAATGCACCCGTTCTTTCTCTGGATCGGGAATCATGGCATAAGCAGCTTGCTGAACGCGATCGTGCATAAATTTGTAGCACACATCTCCAGCCGCCGTTTTCCCCAACTTTTCCAACTCTTCCGGCTCAAATACTTGAGGTATCCGATAAGCATCCCCTACAGGCAAAATCAACCTCACTTGCAGCGCTTCCCACAAATCTTGTGCTGTTTGGTTCCAAGATTGTCCGCTGGCTACCGACAGCATATCTAAATTAAATTGATTGTTTATACAAGCTGCTATTTGTAAAATTCGCTGAGTTGACATTGACAAATTTTGAATTTTGTTCACCATTAAGTCAACAACATTTTCGGTAATATCCTGACATTCAATATGTTTAAGATCCCATTGCCACTGGGCCACCTGCTGGTTAAATCTCAACCAGCCTTTTTGATGCAAATACCTCAGCATTTGTTTGAAAAAGAATGGATTACCGTCAGTTTTTTGCAACAGCAAGTTCGCCAGCGGTGTCGCTGTTTCAGCAGCACATCTCAAAGTTTCAGTAATTAGTTGAGTGGCGCAGTCAATTGCTAGGGGTTCTAAAATTATAGCTGTCATGGGAATTCCGCCTGCCCGAATTGCCTCATTTGCCAGCATAAACGGATGCGTCGGGCTGATTTCGTTATCTCTATAAGCAACAATTATCAGCAAGTAAGGCATTTTTCCGAGGCAATTTTGTTCGTACATCTTGACTGTTGCAGCATCCATCCACTGACAGTCATCGAGAAACATTACTAAGGGATGTTCCGCACTCACAATTGCTTGGACGAACTGCTGCATCACTCGGTTGAAGCGGTTTTGAGATTCGATCGCGCCGAGTTCGGGTACGTCTGGTTGTGCGCCTAAAATTAACTCTAATTCGGGGATGGCTTCGATCGCAACTTTAGCATTTTTATGCAAAACACCAAGCAGTTTTTCTCGCCACAAGTCAATCTGAGCTTGGCTTTCACTCAAAATCTGCTGCACCAAACTCCGCATAGCTTGATTGAAACAAGTGTAGGGAACATTGCGCTTGAATTGGTCAAATTTGCCCGAAACCAAGTAGCCGCGCTGTCTGGTTAAATTGCGGAGAATTTCGTGTACTAATGCTGATTTGCCAATCCCCGAATAGCCACCTACTGACACAATTTCACCGCTACCTTTGCTAACGCGATCGAAGGCTTGCAATAATTGTTCTATTTGTGCTTCTCGCCCGTAAAGTTTTTGGGGAATTAACAACTGACTCATTCCATCCAGTTGTCCGGGTATAAAATTAGAAATTTTACCTTCAATCAAATTTTGATTTTGGCAGCGTTCTAAATCTGCTAACAATCCGGCTGCGCTTTGATACCTATTCTCGGCATTTTTTGCCATCATTTTTTCCACAATTTCTGCCAATGCTTGGGGAATTTGCGGATTTAGTTGTTGAATAGAAATCGGTTTTTTGGCAATGTGACAGTGCACTAATTCCAGCGGATCGCTGCTGCCAAACGGCAATTTTCCTGTCAGCAGTTCGTAAAAGCTGACACCTAGGGAGTAGAAGTCGCTGCGGTAGTCTACGCCCCGATTCATCCGCCCGGTTTGTTCCGGCGACATATAGGCGAGAGTTCCTTCTAGGCGATCGGGATTTTTTAAGTTGGGCGTTTCTTTGTTTAACCGCGACGCGATGCTAAAATCAGCGAGTTTTACTTGATTTGTTTCCGAATTTATGATAATATTAGCGGGTTTTATATCTTTATGAATAATTTGATTTTGATGCAGGAATACTAAAGCTTTTGCTAATTGGATGGCGATGTTTAAGAATTCGGCGATCGGCAATTGGTAGCGCGCGGTTGCTTCATTGACAACTGTTGTCCCAATCGCAGCACTTTGCCCGCCTGCAAGTAATTTTGTATCAGGCCTTGCAGAAATCCGGCAAGCATTCCCGACTTTTGCCATCCACTGTTTGAGCGAGATCCCGCCAAAATCTTCTAAGACTAATACTAGGCAATTTGGGTGCGTTTCTAGGCGATCGACTTTGACTGTATACTCGCAATCTAGATATACGGCGATCAGATATTCGTGTTTTAAGCGAGTTATCTGTTCTAAGGTAGGATATTCTGTATTTAAAACTTTGAGAATCGCAGGCTGTCGGTTTGTGATGCTTACAGCGCGATAAATAGCTGTGTTAGCTCCTTGGTGAATGAGTTCTTGCAAGTCATACCCAGAAATCCTTAAAGCTGGCAACATAAATTTTGATTCCAGTCAGTAAATTGCTTTCTAACTCTATAGTGCACCATGCAGAAGAGAAGCGGATACAGAGAAATTACGCACAAAACAAAATAATAGTTGCCAAACTACTACTATATCTTAAAAGCTAACCTGGCTCGATTTAAAATAGATTTGAGCGTTCGTCGGACTTCAGCCGTAGGGTGCGGATACATCGACCATCTTCAAGAAAGAGCGACGCACCTGTTATTTTCAATGACCCCATAAACAACCCGGACGTTCACTCTCGGGAAACATTTTTGTCTTAAGCAAGCTTTTTTATAAATGGTATCAGGTGCGTCGCTCGGAGATTGTCGATCGAATACAGGGGATTTTTCTCTCTCGACGCACCCTAGGACTGATTGTTGAATACCCGGCGGTTGAAACCGCGGCTATACAAACACTCACGCCACGGGAGCGGGTTGAATAGCCACTCGCGCGCCAGTCCCAAACTAGCCTTTGATGAACTTTTCTAATTTCTGAGCCATTTTCTCGATAATTCCCTCCGATGTATCTCCCGCCGATGATTCAGCTTCAATACGCTTGACAGTATCCTCTGGAAGGTTCAGCAATTGCACTAATTTACGATAAGCTGCTGCTTCATCCGAGTTAATTTTTGGTTCCTCGGGAGTGCGAGAACTCGATGAAATCACTTCATAGCCGAGCTGCAAAACTAATTCTTTTTCCTCTTGAGTTTCTAGTTGGTGAATCAACTCATCTAGCGGAATATTTTGCATGATGTAATCGCGGAGTTCTTGTTGCATTTGTTGTCCGTCTGCCTTGGGTGCAAACAAACTGCAAAAGCGAGCGAGCATTAAATTAACTTCTTCTATCGCCAGTTCGCCGTCAGCCCAAGCCATAGATGCCACAATTCTCAGTAGGTTCATCTGACGGGGGGTAATTGATGGAGGTGGTGGGGTTTGCATAATTAAAATTGGTAATTGGTAATTGGGAATTAGTCATTAGTGTCAACTGAATATCTTATGCAGTACAACTCTGCCGTTTGACGATTAAGCTTCGATCGCCCGCTGCACCTCCCTACAACCAGGGGGGGACTTTGAAAAAGCATTTTCAAAGTCCCCCTTAAGAAGGGGGATGCGAGGGGGATCGAGACTGCGCTACAAGCGAGATTTCTCTGGGTTATAAGCGATTGTTGACACTAATGGGAAGAGAAAATTGGGAATTGAGCGTGATTCCTTTTTCTTTTCCGCTTTCTCTTCCCCTTTATTTATGTCACAAATTCGATAGCGGAACACCCAGCCATCCAGTAAAGTTTTGTTTCTGAATAGCAGTTGGTCGATCGACTGGTACGATCGAGTAACGGCCCGGGCGCGGCCCGGCGAGAGTCACAGAACAAGTCCGCAGTTCGTCTTGGTGAAACACTGTCACTTCTAACGTGTCCCCTGGCCGATAATCTTTGAGCCTCTCGGCCACTTGTTCGGCATTTACCCGAAAACTGTCGATCGCCAGCAACTCATCCCCTGCGTCAATTCCCGCCAATTGTGCCGCAGATCCAGCTTCGACAAATTTAACCATTTGCCGCCCGTTTTCCGCCCCCAACATCCAACCGATGCGAGGCGAGGTGTCACTTTCATCTACCAAAATTTGCAGCCCGAAAGGTTGCAGATATTTGTCGTAAGGCAACTCTTCTGTGCCGTCTACATAGCGCGCAAAAAAGTCGCTCAAGTCCATTTCGGCTACAGACTCGATCGCACCTTGCAACTGTTCGGGAGTAAAGCCTATTTCTGCCGTCGGCGAGCGATCGTTTAACTTGCCGTTTGATGTCCTATGCGCCGCCTGGGCTTCTGTTCCAGACTTCAGAGCAAAATCGTCATTTTCAGCAGCACAGCCGCCAAACTGCTGCCACATCAAACGCATCACATCATCGAGCGATCGGGCGTTACCGTGTTTGGCTCGAATCAACAAATCCAGCAAAAACGAAACAACTTCCCCTTTCAAATAATAGGAAATCTGCGAATTATCGCTATTAGCATCCCTGCGATAAAGTTTAATCCAAGCATCCCAACTCGACTCGCTCGCCGGCTGCACGTTCCGCCCCGGAGTCGCCTGCAAGCGAGTAATTTCTTTAGCTAAATTTTGGAAATAACCTTTAACGTTGTAGAGACCTGCTCGAAACGGAATCACCAAATCGTAATAACTGGTCGTGCCTTCGGAGAACCACAGAGAAGTCGTGTAGTTTTCGTTTTCGTAGTCAAATACTTCGAGAGCTTTCGGTCTAATGCGCTTGACATTCCACAGGTGAAAAAACTCGTGAGCCACCAATTGAATAAAGCGTTCGTACTTGTCCTTAGTCCGAAAACCAAAACGCGAATAGTTCAGAGTGCAGCTATCTTTGTGCTCCAAACCGCCAAAACCAGAGCCGGATAAATGCAGCAAAAACACGTAGCGGTCGTAGGGCAAACCGCCGAACATTTCCGCTTCGACTTCGATCACTTTTTGGATATCTCGAATCGCCCGATCGGGTTCTAAATTGCCTTTCCCCCAAACTACTAGCTGGTGGGGTTTTCCCATCACTTCAAAATCATAGGCATCGTGACAGCCAATCTCAAAAGGACTATCGACCAGCGTGTCAAAATCCGCAGCCTCGAAAGTCAGATCCTGTCCGGAAACAGGCGGCAAGGTAGTCACTGTGCGCCACTGGGGCTGCGGCGGCACAACTGTGACGGTGTAGGAGTTCTGCTCAAAACCTGGTACAAAAAAGCACAGAGCCGCTGGGTTGAAATAACCGTGAGTCGAGTCTAAATGATTGGTTCGCACTGTTAGTTCGTTGGCAAAAATCCGGTAGCAAACCGTGACATCTGACACTGAATTTGTCTCGATTTGCCAGTGATTTTTGCTTTGCTTGCGCCAAGCTAAAGCACGCCTTCCCGATCGCGAGCTAAAATCTTGCAGGTGGCGGGCGTACTCTCGAACCAAGTAAGAACCGGGAGTCCAGACAGGCATTTTTAAATCCAGCACCGGCTCCGACCAACCTTGCACGCGCAAAGTTACTTCAAACAGGTGGGATTCAGGATGGGGCATCGCTACCGAATAGTGAATTGTCGGTGCTGTTAGTTGTGCCTTCACGTTGTCGGCAGTTGGCGAGGTATCCACAGAAGTAACATCAGTCATTGACTTGCCAAATTCATCAAGTGCTTGAGGTTGATCAAATGGATAGTTTGGTGGTCTGGATCGATTTTTATCCAGCCTTTACTATCGAGTTTTTCCATAATTTTGCTGGTTTCATCTAGGTTGATACCTGTCACATCAGCCAAGTCTTCATAGGGGATATTGAAGATATCTCTGCCCTCAGCAGTTTTCTGACCGTAGTTTTCTCCCAGCTCAACTAAAGTATTTGCTAGTTTAACCGCTGGCTGCCGGTTTTGCAGTTGAGATCGCAGATTAGTTTGGCGCAGCCGCCGCACCATCAATTGCAGCATCCGGTGATGCAATTGCGGGTCTTTAAACAGGGTTTGGATAAATCGCTGAGCCGTGACGCTGATCAGGCGGACGGGCGATAGAGCAAGTACGTCATTCGATCGCGGAGATTCGTCAAGAATCGCCATTTCGCCGAAGAACGCACCCCTTCCTAAAATAGCCATTGATACAGCTCGATCGTTTGACAGGCGCCGGACTTTGACCCAGCCGGACACCACAAAATAAATCGCGTTACCCCAAGAATCCTCCATCACCACAGCTCGGCCTGGGGGATACTCATGCTTAACCGCATTGGATAGCAGCCCTCCCAAGGTTTCTGGGTTAGCACCCTTAAATAGAGGGAACAGCTCACTGAAAGCTTCTGTCTTCATGGAAACTCGCTGAGGTGGGAAATATGATTAGGCGACAGCCAACAGCTAGGGAACGATCGCTGTTTGAGAAAACAAACAATCTGTTGCTGCTACATAAGATTGACACAAAGCGAACCAGACGGACATCTCAGACACAGTGGAAACTTACTTCTCATAGCTCCTTTGACATACCTCCTCTTCTTGAATGAGAGAGGATTCCTTAACGCTTGACAGACTAATGCTTGCAAGCAAGTCTCACTCAGTCTCCACCTTCGTTTTAAGTCTCCCAATGCCCTAGGTTGACTTTTACTTTTGGTTTTCCTCACAAGTCAAATCCTTGTATGCCTTCAGGGTTGGAGTCAAGCATTGCCCCTCTAGCTGTCTAGGTGCGCTCTCACCGTAGCTGTTTCAACGTGTCTTGAGCCTGTAAACATTTCAATTTTAATGCAAAGCTGTCCTAGAACGACGGGGTTTTAAACCAATTCTCTCATCAGGCTACAGGGGCGCGCTTCACCTAAAATTATTAGCAGATTCTGCAATCTTAAACGGGTTTACAAGCGTCCCACTGCCTGTTGAACTTTGCCCAACAGAGCTTCTATGTAGTGGGGCCAGCCGATCGCGATCGACTGCGTGTGGGCCAGAGACTCCGGCTCGATCGCATCTTTAGTCCACCTCAGCGGTTGACCTTGCAAGTCGCAACAAACCAATCCGGCTGCCTTTGCTAGAGCCAGAGGGCCGGCAGTATCCCACACTTTAACCCTGCCGTTAAAATACAGGTACAAACCGGCTCGACCTTGTATAATTTCCATAACTTTTAAGCCAAAGCTTCCCAGCGAGTAAAATTCGGCTCCCGGGATACTTTGGGCGATCGCCCCAGCATACTTTTTCTGGTCTCTGTCGCCGAGAATAATTTTACAATTCAACGGTGTCGGAGCCGGGGGTTGACACAGGGCGATCGGCTGTGGCGAAGAGGTTCCCACAGTTTGGAACAATCCCCAATCTTTGCCGCCAAAATACATTTGGTCAAAAGCCGGGGCGTAGATCCAGCCCGCCACCGGTTCGCCCGAAACCAGCAGCCCTACCATCACAGCGTAGTGCTGTTTTCCCTGAATAAATCCCTCCGTCCCGTCGAGGGGATCGATGCACCACAGACGCTGGTAATTTCCCAGGTAAGCTGCCCTAGAGGCGCTGTTTTCCTCGGTGATCGTGCCGTCTTCAGGAAACAAAGCGCTAAATGCTGCTGATAGTTGTCGGTCTAAGTAGCGATCGATACTCGTCACGTAGTCGTCCGGGCCTTTCTCGGAAACTTCAAAAGGTTCCGCTGCAAGCCTGTAGGCTGCTTGACCGCACTCGCGAATGATGTAGCGAATTTTTTGATCTTGCTCAGGAGAAATATACATCAGGTTTAACATAGATGCTTCAGCTAACTTCAGCATAAAAGTTTAAGTCATTTGAATCGATCGACCCAAGTCACTGTTTTTGACTCTAAAAGATCGGCGCGCAGCTATCCTGACGCACCCGGTTCCCAAACGCCGGGTGGGCGGTTGCGATACCAGCCCCAGACAAGCATTGGCTCAATTGAATATATTCATCCGTAACATCAAATCGAAAATCTTGAATGCCAAAATCGAGCATCGCCCGCACCAGCACTTTCAACTGTAGAGGATAGAATCTTTCTCAGGTTCGATCGTTTGGTAAGCCCCAGCACGGTAAGGAGAATATTTTGAAATATCATTTAGCATTAGGTCGGAAAATAGACCTCGATGGCATTGACCGCGATGCCCAACTCGGCAAATGCCCCCGCCACGTCCTCAAGGCCATGAGAGACCGCTTAAATGCCACAGTCCACTCCCCCGACGGCGAAGGCATATCCTTGAGCGACAAGGTGCGATCGAAAATTTCTTCGCAACCCCAACATTGGGCCTTAGCGCGCAAGTTGTCCGAGCAAGTCAGCAGCGACGACGTGATATTTTGTACCGGCGAGGACATTGGCATTCCAGTGGCGGCGGTGTGCGGCGCCCGATCGCAGCGCCCGAAAATTGTTGTATATTGCCACAATATCGATCGGCTGCGCGGCCGCGTCGCCCTGAAACTATTCGGTTTGGCCGACAAAATTGACATATTTATGGCCTGCGCCAGCACTCAAACAAACTTCGTGCGCAACTATTTAGGTCTACCCGAATCTCGCATTTTAGTGCAGCTAGAACAGACAGACACCCAGTTTTTCACACCAGGCCCCGTTTCGGCCGACAAAAAGCGACAAACAGTGGTTAGCGTCGGACTAGAAAAACGCGACTACCGACTTTTAGCCGCAGCAACTGCTGACTTAGATGTTGACGTAAAAATTAGCGGCTTTTCTAAAGATGCCAAAGCTTTATCGCAAGCTTTCCCCGATACTATGCCCGAAAATATGTCTCGCAAATTCTACGAATGGCCCGATTTAGTACAGCTTTACCGCGATGCAGACGTAGTTGCAGTTTGCTTGACAGAGAATAAATATGCTGCTGGAGTGCAGGGTTTGTTGGAAGCAGCAGCCTGCAAGCGGCCGGTCACTATTACTCGCACTCAAGGCATGGTAGATTATTTAGGGTCGGATATTACTAAAGCGGTCAATGTCGGAGATGCAGCAGCTTTGCGCGAGGCGATCGTCGATTTGCTAAAAAACCCTCAAGAAGCTGAATCTCTGGCGCAGCGAGGCTACGATACGATCGTTAACCAGCACAACAGCGAACTTTATGTCGATACTTTAGTCGAAAAATTGCGATCGCTTTAATCAAACCCTAGGGTGCTTGTGGCGCACCCTAAATCACGGGCTAGAAGCCCCTTCCACCAAACACAAATTTTCCGGTGGAACAGGCTTCGACGCCTGTTCCTCAAAATAGGTGAAACAGCCCACAAAGCCTACCGATTAACATAGGCTTCGACGCCGTGCCACCAAACACAAATTTTCTCAGAAAACAGGCCCTCAGGCCTGTTCCCCACTCAAGACTCCCGTCCGCTAACCCACTTATCCCGCCATTTCACAGTCCCTTCCGCAGCCAAAACCCAGCGGCGACAAACCAAATTTTCTCGCAGCGGCGACATTCCTTCCCGCAGCAGCGCATACTTATAAGAAATCAACTTTCCCGCACTTTCATTAAAAGGAATTTCCCCAAACCAAGTATTAGTATTGATATACTCCAGCGGGTAAGCCTTACTAATATCCCAATTCCCCAACTCAGGACAATCTCCAACCACCACAATTCTTTCCCCAGGCTGACTTTTCACACTGTTAAGCTGCGCCCGAACAATAGTTTTACCCTTAACTCGCTCTCCCACGCGGCTAAAAATCATTACTTCCCGCGCACCCAGCTCTAAATTGTAAAGTATCCCATCTTTAACTTGAAACTTGCGGCGCGATAAAACCTCCCGATGCTCTCCATCAGGTAGCTCAGTATCAACCGCTTCAACTGTAACAGCATTGCCGCGATTCATTGCCACAAACACTACAGAATCCCGATAGCGGCGCACGTAACAATAAACATCAGCCGTCAGATATTTTTGCCACTGACTCCCCATCGAAATAGCAGGATTTAGCCGCCGCAATCCAGACAGCAACCGCACATCTCGATAAATCGGCGAATCAGTATCCCACTTTTCCATCATCGGGCGGTTGTAAGGGTCATTTCCCCCTTCAGTATCATCGTGCAGATACTGTTCAGTGCCGTAATAAATGGAGGGAATGCCGCGAGTCGTCATCATTAAACATATCGCCAACCTGAGCATTTGTCGATCGGCATTCAACGACTGAAACCGCGGCATATCGTGGTTGTCAATAAAAGTAATCAACTCCGTCGCCCCGTAGTAGCGGCGATCCAAATCCAGAACATCCTGAATTAACCCAAATCCCGCTTCCGCACCATTTCCCAAAGCTTCTCGAATAGCCACGCACAGACCAAAATCTAAAATAGTCATCCCCGACTCATTAGCAAACTCCACAGAAAGGTCATTTCTCGGGTCGCTATAAATCCATTCTCCAAAAATGAAAACATCAGGTCTGTGCGTTAAAATGTCAGCATTAAATTCCTGCCAAAACCAGATCGGCATATGCTTAACAGTATCAACGCGCAAAGCATCAACCCCTCTGTCCAGCCACTGTTTAATAGCTGCTTTAATGTAACGCCGGTATTCAGTATTATTTTCATTGAAAGTCGCTAAACCCGAAAGTTCGCAGTTTTGAACTTGCCATTCATCTTCCCAATTAGTCACTTCTCCGTAGTGGTGGTACCAGTTATTTTTATCGTCATTAAAGTCAGCTATTTTGACGCCATCATCGTAAAGTTCCCCTTTTTTACCGCTAAAATCAGGATTGCTGTGATTGCAGACAATATCGAGCACCAGTTTCATTTTTCGCTGGTGCAACTCGTCAACTAATTTGTCAAATACAGTATCTTTAGTTTCTTGTGTTTGGTTGACAGAAGGATTGTCACCTTTGGCAATAAACCGCGGATTTAGTCGCTTAAAATCCTTTGTCCAATAGCCGTGAATCGCAGCTTGTTCGACAAATAAAGCCTCTACTTGCTCGAAAAGCGGAGTCAGCCATACAGCGGTAACACCCATATCTTTTAAGTAATCGAGTTTGTCGATAACTCCCTGCAAGTCGCCGCCCCAATATTTGCCCCAATTTTTGCCTTCAGGATCGTAAAGTTCTGGGTTTGGGCCTTCGTTATTTGTGCGATCGCCATCGTGGAAGCGATCGACTACAATGAAATAAATTGTTTCTTGTCGGAATTCAATGTCTCTGGTGTAGAGAAATTCTAAATCGAGTTCGCTTTCTGGCTTAACTTCTTGTACCAGAGACTCAATTTTTTGTTCGGGTTGGGTAGTTTCGTATTGAGATGAAGTTTGATTCGGAGTGACTGATGTCATGAGATTTATTTTTTTGTATTGTAAGATTGGTCAGTTATCGGGAGTTAGAGTCGGAGATAGCTTTTCCTTCTGACTGACTTTTACAGCATAATACGTAATTTACTCGTTGAATAAAATCTTCCTGTAGACAGATGGCAGAGTCCTCTATAGGTTCGTAGTCAGGACTTCAGTCCTCATCAAACTTTGAGGACTGAAGTCCTTCCTTCCTATTCCTCCCGCAAATTTTGGATATCTTCAACACTCAAACCAGTAGTTTGACTAATGGTTTGATTGTCAAGTACATTCAGAAGTTGCCTAGCAATTTCCAAAGCTTTTTCTCGCATTCCTTGCTGCATTCCTTGCTGCATTCCTTGCTGCATTCCTTGCTGCATTCC